>CAYYXM010000022.1:0-9587 GCA_964475725.1 uncultured Candidatus Saccharibacteria bacterium
ACTACCGAACTTTTCTTGATAGGCAGTTTCACAAAAAGCATTTTGACCATTCGTGCTAAATAGGCGATATATATTCCCCACTTTTGGGCAAGAGTAGCAACAATAACTTTATAAGGCAGGTGGAGATTATTATTTTGAGCCATACCAATTGATTCGGGCGAGCCCCATAAATTAATTTTTGCTCCCCATTTTTGCCAGCGCCGAGCATTTTCAATCATAATCCGATCTCCGCCGCCCATGCTTTTGGCAGAAACCGGACAATTGGCTAAAATTTGAATGGTTAATGGCTTCATAAGATAATTTCTATTCTTAAAATCCCAATGTCAAAATCTAAATATCAAATCAATGCCTAAATGACTAAATGGTAAAATTTGGATTTTGGATTTCATTTGACATTTGAGCTTTGGATTTTATTATATTTTTGTAAACTTTCTCATATTGTCTAATAATCTTATCCCAATTATAGCGATTTTTGACCAGCTCTAATCCTTTCTCTTTCATTTTTTCTCCTAACTTTCCATCCTTTAAGATTTTTAAGATATTCTCTGCCAGCAATTTGGGCTTTTGGGGAGCAATTGTAATTCCTGCCTTGTCAACTACCTCGGGCACTGCCCCGACACTATTTGATAAAACCGGCACGCCAGAGGCCATTGCTTCAGTTAAAACTATGCCAAAGCCCTCTTCAAGCGTTGGCAAAACAAATAAATCCGCTGCCCGGTATAAAGCTGGCAAATCTTTATCTGGCACAAAGCCCAAAAAATGGCAATTTCTTAATTTTAACTTTTTACTTTTAACTTTTAACTTTTCTTCGTCAATCCCTGTGCCGGCAATAGCCAAGGATATTTTTTGATTCTCTAAAATTTTTGCCGCAGAAAGTAATGTGCTAAGATCTTTTCTTGGTTCTAAACGACAAACTGCTAAAATTAATTTCTGGCCCTTTGGACAAATTTTATCTTTTCCCGGCCAAATTTCTCCTTTGGGTGAAAATCGTTTTTGATCAACACCGATATAAATTACCCGTGGAGAAAAACCAAATTCTCTTTGGCAACGCTGGGCTTCATATTTTGAAATTGCAACACAACTGTTGGCGGCTTTTGCTTCTTTGGCCTCCCAGGCAGTATAGCCCTCAAGGATAAAAACATATGGTGTGCCGGTAAAAAAACGAAATAGCCTTGCCACAATGGCTTCAGTGGCAAAATGGACAGATATAACATCAAAACGCTCGCCTTTGAGCCACAAAATAATTAGTTTTAAAAAAGATTTAATTATATAGAGGGCTGTATGGTAATAGACGCGCAGATCCTGGTAGGAATGGTCATATTCGGCCAAATTTCGCCCTATTCGAAGGATTGTTATGGCAGGGTGGAATTTTCCCAATTGGTTGCCTTCCCTCGTTAAAATGGCCACTTTGTGGCCGCTATCAGCAAGGCGTTTGGCTAACTCTTTTAAATGAGTCTCTGTCCCTCCACCATGAACACCTACCCAGCGGTGGAAAAATAAAATTTTCATCTTAATCACAATATTTTATCGTTCTTTTTACTTTTTTACTTATTACTTTATTACTAGCCCACAGGGCGATTATTACTTTATTACTTTTCTAGTACTTATTATTAGCCAAGCAAATAATCCTAGCCATGTCAACCAGGCGAGAGCGAAAATAATATTTAAAATATTTTTTGTTTTTTGCTCTTGATAGGATAACACTAAACTATTTTGGCCGGTTTTATCAAGATAAAAACCATTAAGATAAAAAGCAGAGAAATGATCTAATTTTTTATTATCAATTTCTGCCTGCCAACCTTCATGGTAGGGTTGAGAAAAAACGATATAAACTGGTTCTTGGACAGATACATTAATAATATATTTTGTCGGCGATTGTTTTTTGATTTCAAAATTTACTTTATCAGAAGTGGATGGCGCCTTTTGGCCAATTTGCCAATTTTCTGATGGTTTTTGGCTAAAAGCAGAAAAAAGCGGCAAAAACTTATTATTTTGATAAATAAGATAATTTTCCTTCTCCACTATTTTTTCTAAATCTTTCTGACTGTCAAGGCATTTTTCCAATTGGCTGACAGGCAAATTGATATATTGACCTTGCAGGTCTGGCTTTAAGTAAAAATGTTGAAGATCTAAAACAATGTATTTTACAGAAGCCGGCGCCCAATATTGACCCAAATTTTTATCTTTACAATCCCAAAGGGCCAAAGTTGCGCCATTGGTATATTGGCTGATGTCTGTCTGACCGTGTTGGCTCCAGCCCAAAGGCAAGAAAAAGGCCTCTTTATCCAGCCAATGGATTTTAATTTCCGTTTGATCATAAGTAAAAGGCAGCCAAACTGATCTAAAATATCCCTCTTTTTCCCGCTTATCTTTCAAAAAGTTCGAAATCTCATAAAAATATTGAGGAATAATATAGGAACCAAGGTCCTTTTTTGCAGCATTGAGAGTCATATTGCCGCGGAAAAATGGCCAGCTATAAACAAAAAGTAATCCCATAATTATCAAACTAAGAGTTGCCTGCCACTTGATGTTTTTGGCTATATCCCAAAGACCTTCAATAGTTATAGAAAGTAGTATTGAATAAGTAAAGGCTAAAAGTAAAATCAGCTTGGCAGGACTACGAAAGGTCAAAAAGCCAGGCGCTTTAAGAAATAATTTGACAGTTATTCCCTGATTAGTAAGATAAACAAAGCCCAAAATTAAAAGAGCTACAACGGCAAAAATAAGCGCCCAGCGTCTTTTTTTGTCACTATTGGCTAACCAGGGAGCTAAAAATAAAAACCCTGCAATAATATATCCGAGTGGATAAGCAAAACGCAGATATTTTAATCCTTCATTTAAGTAGGTTCCTCCTAAACCAATATTGGCGAAAGGATCACCGCCATAACTTGCTTTCAGGTCATTAAAAAGAGACGAAACATCTAGCCCGCCAGTTGACTGTCCAGTTAAAGTAGAAATTAGGGGTAAAGTATAATAGCTAAAAGGCAAAGTTAATAAAAAACTAAATATGACAGAACCAATATAAATTGCCGTAAAAAATAAAAATTTTTTGAATTGCTTAATCCATAAAAATTTACAAGCAAAAAAGATAAAAACCGGAACCAGTAAAAAGATTGTGTAGGCGCCAAAAGAATAAGATAGGGTAAAAACTAAAGTTAAAATTAGGGCATGATAGAAAATTTGCTTCTTTTTCCAATTTTGCTCCAGCCCTTCATAGATTTGCCAAAGAATATAAACCAAAGCAGGAAAGAAAGAGTAAACATAAAGCATGCCCGTTGCCCCGCCGATAAAAGTGCCGATAGTCCCAGGATTTACAGTATAGAAAAAACTGGCTAAAAAGCGGGCAACTCTGTTTGAGGTAATTTTTGTAAGAAAAAGATTGGTGAAAACAAAGGCCAGTAAAAAAGGCAGGAAATTGAAAATATGCTGGGCAAAAGAGGGCCACTTAAAAAAGGGGATGAGAATAATCCCCTGCCAAAAGGTAATCATTGTTTGAGGATAAAAAATTCCTCTAGAGAGCGGCTGCCAGGCCGAGGTAAAAGTATGATAGGCCTGGCTGATTGTCTCTGGCGAGGGCATGGTATCGCCATAAGCCAACATGCCGGCAAACCAAAGCCGCCTAAAAGCTAAAAACCAGAGAATTAAAAAAACTAAATTTAAGGCCAGATTTGGTCTTTTCATATTCCTATTGTATCATTTTAGTCCTTGCCTAAAAATTGTTTAAAAAATAAAACGCCGGGTAAAAATAATTTTGAAAGCCCTTTGTCCTCTATTTTTCTAATCTTTTGCTGAATAATTTTTCTTTTTGATAAATTTTGGGGCAAATTTTTGATATTATAGCCAATCGCTCGCAAATAGGCCCAGGCCCGATCAATTTTTCCCTGGCAAAGAAAAACAATAATTGATGCCAAATAGAAAAATAAAGCCGCTGATAAAATATATACTAATTTTTCCGTAGAATAATTTTTAAATAAAGTGGTTAGATGATTCCGCCGCATTAGATAAAAAAATGAGGAAACGGGCTGTTTTTGCTGCCAGCCGCCGCCAAAATGATAAATTATGGCCCTGGGCACAAAGATAATTTTAAAACCGGCTAAATGGATGCGCCAGCAAAAATCAACTTCTTCATAATAAATAATATAATCTTTATCAAATCCGCCCAACTTTTGGAAAATATCGGCCTTCACTAAAAGAGAAGAGCCCTGGCCGTAAAAAATCTCGCAAACTTTATCATACTGGCCTTTGTCTTTTTCCTTATAGCCAATTTTTTGCGACCAGCCAAAGCGATCTAAATAGCCGCCAATGGCATCAAGATAATTTTTTTTGATTAGTGACCTTTGTTTACAACCGGCTGCCGCTACTTTTTTATCCTTTAAAACCTCGTCCATTAAACTACTGAGCCACTCCTTTTCCACTTGGGTGTCATTATTTAAAAACAAAAGCCAGTCGCCTTTGGCTTTGGTTGCGCCCTGATTATTGCCGCCGGCAAAACCCAAATTTTTTTCATTTAAAATAACTTGTAAATTTTTTGGAGAAGCAAATTGGCGTAAAGCCAACTGAGGAGAACCATCAGTTGAACCATTATCAACTAAAATCACCTCAAAATCAGGATAATTAGTGGCAAAAACTGATTTTAAGCAGTTATTCAAAAATTTTTTACCATTTAAATTTAAAATAATAAGAGAAATTTTAGGCAATTTTTTTATAGGCATCTTCTAATCTTTTGGCAATAATCTGCCGGTCAAAATTTTTGGCTCTTTTTAATCCTTGATTGATTAATTGCTGTTTCAAATTTTTATCGCCCCAAATATTCAAAATTGCTTGACATAAACTATAACTATCAGCTGGTTGGATCAGTAACCCTGCTTGGCCGACAATTTCTTCAATAGAACCGGATAAAGTTGTCACCACCGGCACACCCGTTGCCATTGCCTCAACCAAAACCATGCCTTGCTGTTCCTGCCAACCCTTGATTGGCAATGATGGCAAAACAAAAATATCAGCTATCCGGTGAACAGCCGGCATTTGAGAGTAGGGGAAGGTGGCCAATCTGATTTTTTTAAAGATACCCAATCTTTGGGCTTGGCTTTTGATTTTTCCCTCCAATGGCCCCCTGCCCACCATAACCAGCCGGGCATTTTTTGCTTCTTTTGAAAACAAACTGAAAGCATTTAACAGTTCCAACACACCTTTTTCATGGGTTAGACGGCCGACAAATAAAATGATAAAATCATCTTTTTTTAAGCGCATCTTCCTTAGTAATTTTTCATCTTTTCTGCCTGGCCGAAATCCTTTTAAATCTATACCCATAGGTATTACAACAATTCTTTCTTCTTTAACTCCCTCCAGCATTAAGGCGGTTTTGGCCCGCTCTGATATGGCCACAAACAAATCCGCTCCCTCTAAAACTTCCTTTTTGCATTTGCGCAAAAATGGCATACTTTCATGGGCAAAAGGAATATTCTCCCAGATGGTAAAAACGGCCCGGAGGCCATATTTTTTCTTCGCTCTAATAATTTGCCGGTCAAAAATATAAAAACTTTCCACCCCATGGACAAGATCGAAATCTTTTAATTTTCTCTCCAACCTCGGTATCCCATGATAATAACCAAGGGGAAAGTGAAAAGGGATTCTTAAATAATCAGAGATTTTTTTGCCCAAAACGCTTTCATAGGTTTTAATTTCTTCTTTGGGCAATTTTATTTCAGAGACATCAAAAAAATTGTTGTTGGGATAAAAAACTTTAATTTGGTGGCGTTTTATAAGCGGCTCCCAGTTTTGCAATTCAAAGCGATTGACATAGGGGCCACGAATTAGGGCAATTTTCATATTTTCATTTTTAATAATTTTTATTTAAACCCGGAAGTATCGGCGGATTTAAATTAACATAAGATTTAATCTAAGTAAAGAGTATAGAAATGAAAAAATCACCACTTATATCAGTTATCATCCCCGCTTAAACGCTCTTGGAGAACTTTTTAAAATCAGAAGAAGATTGGGCAAGATTAAAAATTAAGGTATTTTTCTTTTAAGATAGAAAATGCCAACCAGGACGACCAAAATCGTCAGGCCATTTAAAATTAGGGCGATATTTCTTGCCTTTTGCGGCTGATAGGAAATAATAATATCTCCTTTTTGATAATTTTCTATCACAAAGCCATTAAAAATGCCGTTAGCTGCAAAATGGGGCAGGACTTTCCCATCATATTTTGCCTGCCAGCCAGAGGCATAAGGATGATTAAAAACAAAGACAAATTGATCTGGAGGATTGGTTAATTCTAAATTGTAACTATTAAGACCTGTTTTTTTAATTTGCCAGTTAATATCCCTCAAAGGAGAAGAATCTCCCTTTTGCCAGAAAATTTTATTTTCAGATAAACTTGTTGCCGAAACTGATGATAAAAGGAAAGATTGCCCTTGGGATGCATTAATAGATAGGGGCATAGCTCCTTCAAGATTGGTTGTAAATGTTCCCTTGATTTCATTATCTAAAAAGAAATCGATCCTATCTTTATGCCATTCCATTTTATAACTATGCTCTTGATCATCTCGCGGGCTGACAGTTTGCCTTAAAGATTTTTGGCCATTCTGACCAACAATATCTAAAATTGACTCTCCAGAGCCAGTTTTAAGCGTCAGATCAAAACCAAAACCATTGCCGGCTTGATCCCGCAGGCCCAAATATCCGTAATTGTGTGGATTTTTAGCGGCTAAACTCACCTCAAAAGTGGTTTCAAAAGAGTAGACGGATCGGGTAGATAAACTGCCAGAATCCCCGCCGCCCAAAAGAAGCGGACTTTTCTTACCAGTAACATTGGGGCTTTTAAGCCAAATTTTTTCATCGGGCCCGTTTTGGAACTTATCAAGAAAAATTAATTTTTGCGGCAATAAGATATCAAATTGATTTTGATTGATTTTGGCACTTTCTTGGGGATTTTTTAAATCAAAAATGCCCTTCTGCAAATCTAATTTATTTTGAGTTAAAATTTTGAAGTAATCATTGAAAGAGAGCGGATAGAGATCTATTTTTTGATTGAAAAATTCAACTTCCTTTGCCGGTAGCGACTTGGATTTTAGAATGACATAATCATTGGTCTCATGAGCGATAGCGTAATCACCGGTTTCTAAAACTAATTTTTGAAACTCGGCTGGATCGCCATCAACAACTGGCGTTAAAAAAATCGTCCCTTCTTTAATCTTACCGCTGTTGTTGGAAATTCTATTTTTATCAATTATGATAAGTTGTGATTTGGACAGGGAAAGGGCGGATTTTAATGCCTTGATGTCTTTATTCTCCAGTGTTAGATAAAGTTCTTTTAAAAAATCATTATAGGAACTTTCTAAATACTGACCGTAATTGATAAACAGGCCATTAGTAACGAGGTCTTGCCAGTAAATTCTTTTGGAGACCTCAAAATCCCAAGGCAACCAGAGCGTCCGGGAATAATTTGTTTCTCTTTCCTTTTGGATCGTAGAAATAATCTCCGGATAATACTTCGGGATAGTAAGATTATTTCTGCCTTGGAGGATCTGGCCTCTTACAAAAGGTAAAATCGCGATAAGCCAAAGGGCAAAAATTGCAAGACCAATGAGAATACTAAATTTGAACTTTTTTTGATGTAAATACGTCATTAACCATTGAAGAAAAAACGCCCCTAAGGTCGCTAAGACAAAAGAAAGCAAAAGGGAAAGACGAACAGCATTTCTGAATCTAAACAGTAAGGGTATTTTTAAATAAAATAAGTTAAACCAACCTAATTTTGTTCCATAAACAAATAAAAAGATTGATAGAGCTATTATGGTTAAAACCCAGGCGATTTTTTTATGTTGGGGAGGAGAAAAAATTAAACCACCCAGAGCTAAAATTGGCGCCAGAAGAGAAAAATATCCCCAACCGTGTCCGCCAAATATCTTTTCATAAAATGGGCCTGCTCCCAGACCAATAAAAGAGAGAAAATTAAATGAAGCATATGAGGAGTTGACATCAGCCATCAGTGACTTATTAATCAATTGGCGATAGGACTCTGGAAGTAAACTCATCTCTTTCAAGATGTCATAATAAATTAAAATATAACTTAAAGAAAGTAAGAGTGAGATACCTAAAAACAATAAGAAATTTTTAATAAATAGAGACCAAGGAATTGTCCGATGATAGAGATTAATGACAGCAAAGAGTATTACAAGACCCAAAATAAAAAAGATTAGCCAATCACCAAAAATAAAGGCCAAAAAAGTAAAAAGAGCCAAATAAAGAATATTTAATAAATTCTGATGGCCATTTTGATCCCTTTGTGAAAATAATTTATAAGCAAAATAGAAAATAGGCGGCCAAAAGGCATGGGCAGTGATGCTGACAGGAGTACCACCAACCAATTCGCCCAAGACAACAAGATTTAAAGAGAAAATACATCCACCAATTAGTTTTGCCCAGCCTGAAGTAATTTTGAGTTTCCCCCAAAACCAGTAAAAACTTATAAAACCGAGTACAGGGGGAAGGATAATATCAATTTTTTGGGCAAGTTCGGCGTTGTTGAAAAAAATTAAAGTTTGCAGTGCTTCCTTTAAAAGAATTAAATTGTACGGGGGAATCAAAATACCGGGGAATTGCTCTTGCCAGCTGTTTGTAAATATATGCCAGCCCTCCTGAAAAGTTGGAGCAAAAGGCAACCTATCATTGTAGGAAAGCATACCGATAAAAGGCCACAAATCTTTGAAAAACCACCATAAAAGAAGACCGGCAAAGAGCCAAAAAGGCCAGCTTTTGACGAAAAATTGCTTTAGATTGTTCTTCATTTTTTAATTTTACCACGTTTTTATTTACCTGATATTTGTTATAAAATATTATAAGCAAGCTTGTTATTCACTAAGTTTATAATAAGCAAGCTTGTTATTCACTAAGTTTATAATAAGCAAGCTTGTTATTCATTAAGTTTATAATAAGACAAGAAAGTATGGAAAGAAGTAATCGGATTGTTGGGCTGAAAAAATTCTCTGGTTTCTTGTTATTTTTTATTGTCTTTTTATTGATTTGTTTGCGGGCGAGCCATTCTGCTCTTTCTCCCAATGAACTATTAATTACCAGCCATACCAGTTCTTTGAAAGAGACCATTGCCTGGGCCAGATGGGATGTTGCCCCTCCTTTTGTTTACCTCGTCACTTATTTATTTAACAAAATTGCCAACGGCAATATTTTTATTCTAAGGTTGCCGGAAATTGTGGCTGGCGC
Source organism: uncultured Candidatus Saccharibacteria bacterium (assembly GCA_964475725.1). Lineage (GTDB taxonomy): Bacteria > Patescibacteriota > UBA1384 > CAYYXM01 > CAYYXM01 > CAYYXM01. The sequence goes on from CAYYXM010000022.1 coordinate 9,227, forward strand.
CCTCTCCTCTCTTCTATTTTTTCTGATAATCAGAAACTTAAATTACTCACGCCCCTTTCTTTTATCTTTATTTGCCTCTCTTTTCTTGGTTTTACTAAATTTTGCCGGCAGAATTGGTCCGGCGGTTTGGTTGGCGCTGGGGACAATGCTCTTATTGTATTTATCTTTTGTGGTTTTTCTCTCTAAAAAGGAGATTAGTTTTTATTCAATAGCCACTTTATCCGCCACTTTTTTAGTCTTGCCTATGATTTCCTTGATCTCTTTATTTGTGATTGCAACTTTGGATATTGCTCTTATCATAATTCTTCTTTTTCAAAAAAAATTATTTTTAATTTTATATCTTTTATTTTTTAATCTTTTT
>CAYYXM010000023.1:0-9576 GCA_964475725.1 uncultured Candidatus Saccharibacteria bacterium
CACGGCTTTTAGTTTTAGATGATTTAATAGATACCCAGTGCGGTTTTAAATTGTTTAAGGGAGATTTAGCCCGTAAGATTTTCCAAAAACTTTGGACAAAAAGCGCTATTTGGGAGCTGGAAATTTTTTATCATGCCACCAAAGAGGGGGCCAAAATTGCCGAAGTGCCGGTGGTTTGGATTCATGACCAGCAAACTCGCATTCCCTATAATTTGCAAAAAGCAGTGGGAATTTTTACAGAACTCTTAAAAATCAAATGGCGCTATAAAATCTGGAGTCCGGTCAAAGTGAGAAAATAGTTGACAAAAATTAAATTAGATGCTATATTTTTAATCTGATCACAAGATAATGCATCTTGACAATAGGAGGTGGCTATGTGTTCACAGGCATTCATGGGTTAGTGGGTGCTGGAGTTTGTGCGATGACTGGCAGTCCAGTAGCCGGGGGCTTTGCAGCTATTGTCAGCCATTTAGCCCTTGATGCTGGTCCCCAGTTGGGTACAGAAGAGACGCTCCAGTCAGGGTGGTGGAGCGAAAAGTCCTTAGGAGTGCCAAGACCGCTTCTTGTGACAGCAATTGAGATGGGGATCAGTTTCGGACTTTTGTGGCTATTGACTCATCAGAATCCCGACCGATTTCTCTTCTGGTTGGGCGGGGTAGTGGGCACCTTACCTGATATTTTCCATATCAAACACGTCCCGCTTTTTCAAAAATTCAGAATAATCAAGGTATTTGATCTGACGCCTTTGCGGCAGTTCGAACAGCTCCATCTTGATCTTCATTGGTGGATTGTCTCTGTCTGGTCGCCTTTCTATTGGCTCTATGTTGCCGCTGTCTTTGGGGGATCACTCTATTGGATCCATTGCCTCGCGCTGTAAAGCGCGGGGCTTTTTTATAGAAAATTTATGATATAATTATGGTATAGCTATTTTTCAGCTTTATTTCAGTAATAAAGTATAAATTAAAATTAGAAGTTATGCCTCAAATTTCTTATCGCGATGAATCTGGGGAACATATGCTCGATCGTCCTCGTCGACGGGGGGGATTATTTATTGTTGTTTTTTTGATTTTGGCTCTTGTTATGGGATTGGTTGGAGCTGTAGGCGGAATAGTTTTGGTTTCCTCCTCTTCACCAGTAGGGGCAAAAATGCGCTCCATTTTGGGGATTAAAGATGGCGGAACAATTCCTATCCCCACCACCAGAACAGACAAAATAGTTTTAGAGGAATCCTCTGCTATTATTGATGCCACTAAAAAAGTTAATCCAGCAGTTGTTTCCATTATTGCCACCCGCAATATCAGCGACTTTTTTGGCAATTCCGGCTCTCAACAAACCGGTGCTGGCTCTGGGTTTATTGTCACCAATGATGGCTTAATTTTAACCAATAAACATGTTGTTTCCGATACCAAAGCTTCCTATACTGTTTTTACTTATGATGGCAAAAATTATCCAGCAGAGGTTGTTGATACTGATCCAGCCAATGACATCGCCGTTGTAAGAATTAAAGCTACTGGTTTGCCTGTTTTAGATTTAGGCGATAGCGATTCAGTCCAGGTCGGCCAGTGGGTGATTGCCATTGGCAATGCTTTAGGAGAGTTTCAAAATACAGTGACAGTCGGAGTGATTTCTGCCAAAGATCGTCACATAACTACTTCTGATCAGACAGGCACTCAATCAGAAATCTTGGACGGGCTTTTACAAACTGATGCCGCTATTAATCTGGGCAATTCCGGCGGCCCGCTAGTTGATTTAAAGGGCAGGGCCATTGGTATCAATACAGTGATGGCTAGCTCGGCGGAAAATATTGGTTTTGCCATATCAATCAATCCAGCCAAAACTGCTCTGCAAAGCATTCAAAAAAATGGCAGAATCATTAGACCATTTTTAGGAGTTAGTTACCAGCCATTGAATAAAGAAATCGCCAGTCAGAATAATTTACCGACTGATAGCGGCGCTTGGGTAATAGCCAGTCGAGGTTCGGCCATAGTGGCTGATTCTCCAGCCCAGAAGGCCGGCATTAAAGATAATGATATAATTGTTGAAGTTAATGGTGAAAAAATTGATGAAAATCACTCATTGGGCGGTTACTTGCAACAATACCAACCAGGAGAGGAAGTAACATTAAAAATTATAAGAGGCAAAGAAGAGCTGACTTTGAAAGTAAAATTAGTTGAATTTAAGAGCTAATTTGAGTAAAGCGCTCAGCTTCTTCGTTCTTTAATGCCTCGATTACCTTAGAGAGTTCTCCATTTAAGATTTCTTCTAAATTTCGCCAACTTTTACCGATTCGGTGATCGGTGACACGGCTTTGGGGAAAATTATAAGTTCTAATTTTCTCTGAGCGATCGCCTGTGCCGATTTGGTATCGACGGGTTTCCCCCCGTTTTTTGGCCCTTTCTTCCTCTTGCATCTGTTTTAATTTTGCCCGCAGGACCATTAGTGCCTTGGTTTTGTTTTTTAACTGGCTTCTTTCATCTTGGCAGGTAGAAACTGTGCCAGTGGGCAGGTGAGTGATGCGTACGGCTGAATCAGTTGTATTAACTCCCTGACCGCCATGGCCTTTAGAGCGATAAACATCAACTCTTATATCTTTATCGGCAATTTCAATATCTTTTTCTTGGACCACCGGCAAAACTGCAACTGAGGCAGCGCTGGTATGGAGGCGGCCGGATTTTTCCGTTACAGGCACTCTTTGCACCCGGTGAACGCCTGATTCATAAACAAAATCATTGTACGGGGCTTCGCCCATAATTTCAGCCGTTAAACTTTTTACTCCCCCAAGTGGGGAAAAATTGCTATCCAAAATTTTTATCCGACAACCCCCTTTTTCTGCGAAGCGCTGATACATCCGCCAAAGTTGTCCAGCAAAAAGCTCGGCCTCATCCCCGCCAGTGCCGGCCCGAATTTCCAAGATAATATTGCCTTGCTGTTTTTGGTTTAAAAAAAGGTTTTTTAACTCCTGGCGGGCCAAATCTTTGAGATCTTTATTAGCATTACTTTTTAAAATTTCCCGCACTTGGGCGATTTGTTGATGGATATTGTTATTTTTCATTTCCTCTCACGATTTAATCACAACTAATCACTATTTATCACCGGTTAATCACATATTGTGATTACGCTTTGCTGTGGCTGATAGTGATTAAGCTTCGCTGTGATTTATTGTTTTTGTTTCTTTTTTATTGCCGCTGTTTTTTCCAGTCGCGCCCTAAAGCGGTCAACCCGGCCGGCCACATCAACAAGTTTGGCTTTGCCTGTATAAAAAGGATGGCAGGCAGAACAAATTTCTGTTTCCATATTTTCTTTAGTTGAACCAACAGTAAATTTTGCCCCGCAGGCACAGGTAATTTTGGCTTTAGAATAGTAGGGGGGGTGAATATCTTTCTTCATACAATTTATTTTACATTAAAACTTTACTCTTGGCAAGATGCCCGGTCATGAATATAGAATATTGAATTATGAATCAGGAGTTTTAAGAATTTAATTATTATTCTTTATTCGCCATTCTAAATTCAATCCTCTGTTTTGAGAAAATGTGTTGTATTTTTTCACTTTTGGTAGTATAATGAATCTACATAGAAAGGAAAAAGTAGTGAAACTACCGAGTATTTCTGATTTGTTAAAGGCAGGAGTATATTTTGGCCACAAAAAGGAACATTTGGATCCTCGAGCCAAGGATTGTGTTTGGGCAATTCGTGATCGGATTGCTGTTATTGATGTCAATAAAACACTAAATTCGCTTGAAAAGGCTCTAAAATTTATTGAAAAAGAGGTGAAAGAGGGCAAAATTATTTTGCTTTTAGGAACAAAAATTCAGGCCAAAGAAAAGATTAAAAAAATGGTTGAAGAAACTGGCATGCCAGGGATTTGGCAGCGTTGGCCAGGTGGTCTTTTGACTAATTTTGAGACAGTTTTGAAAAGTCTCAAGAAAATGGAGGGGTTGGATGCTAAAATTGCTGATCCTTCTTTTGGGAAACTGGCCAGAAAAGAAAAACTGCTTCTGCGGGATGAGGCCAAGCGTCTCCACGGGATGCTTGATGGTTTGAAAAATCTCAAAACACGGCCTGATGTCTTATTTATCGTTGATGCCCATAAAGAAAGAGGGGCAATTGTTGAGGCAAAAAAATTGAAAGTTGCAGTTGTTGCAATTTGCGACACTGATGCTGATCCGAAACTGTGTGACTTTCCAATTTATGCCAATGATGATTCTTTCCAAAGTATCGATTTAATTTTATCGTTAGTATCAGAGACGATTTTAAAGAATAAAAAAGTCAAAAAAGAGGAAAAAGATGATAGAGAAGGTGAAAAAGCTTCGTGAAGCATCCGGCGCCAGTATTTCTGATTGCAAAGATGCGCTGGAAACATCTGGCGGTGATGAAAAAAAAGCCGCAGAAATTTTAGCCCAGAGGGGGGCAGACATTATGGAGAAAAAATCTTCTCGCGCCACAGGGGCGGGGATAATTGAGGCCTATACCCACGATGGCAAAATTGGGGTATTGGTTGAGGTTTTATGCGAGACCGATTTTGTTTCCAGAAACCCCAAGTTTCGTGCAGTTGTCCATGATTTGACCCTACAGATTGCTGCCATGGAACCGCAGGATATGAAAGAGCTTCTTGGTCAGGAGTTTATCAAAGATCAAAACGTCAAAGTAGGCGATTGGTTTGCCAAAAGTGTTGCTAAATTTGGCGAAAATATTGTCATCAAAAGATTTATAAGATGGGTTTTGGGAGAATAAATGGACCGCCGTCCCGCCTTTGGCGGGACTCTGGTCATTTTTAACTGGAGTTAAAAATGGAGGAAATATTTCGTAAAACCCAAAAAGCATTGGATGAATTGATTAATATCTTAAAAGAAGATCTCAAGACTTTGCACGCTGGCAGGACAACTGCTGGATTAGTTGAGAATATTGCTGTTTCCTATTATGGTCAAAATGTTCCTTTGAAACAAATCGCTTCAATTATTATTCCTGCTTCCAATACAATCCAGATTATGCCTTATGATCAAAACTCAATTGGTGATATAGAATTGGCCTTGCGCAACTGCCCTATGGCTTATAATCCCCAAAATGAAGGCAGGATAATTCGGCTCTTTTTACCTCCACTTTCGGCTGAAAGAAGGCAGCAGTTAGTAAAACTTCTTCATCAAAAAGCAGAAGAGGTAAAGGTAGAGGGCAGAATTATTCGCCAAAAAGGTTGGGAAGAGGTGCAAAAAATGGAAAAAGCAGGGCAAGCTACAGAAGATGATCGCTACCGCTGTGAAGAGCGATTAAATAAAATCATCTCTGGCTTCAACAGCCAAGTTCAAGATATTATTTTATCAAAAGAGAAAGAAATAACAACCCTTTAGCGATTAAAAATATGTTATTTAGCATTTTAACTTTTCTGGTTGCCTTTTTTGTCCTCGGCTTTTTAATTTTTATTCATGAACTAGGCCATTTTTTGATGGCTAAAAGAGCTGGGGTAAAAGTGCAGGAATTCGGTTTCGGCTATCCGCCGCGACTTTTTGGCATTAAAAGAGGAGAAACAATTTATTCTGTCAATCTTATTCCTTGGGGCGGATTTGTGAGAGTTTTAGGTATGGATGAGCCCTCACAAGCGAAAGAATCCTATAGTAAAGCTTCAATCTGGCGACGTTTTCTCATAATTGTTGGCGGGGTTTTAATGAATTTTATTCTTGGGATATTAATTTTTACGATTGGTTTTTCCCTTGGCATGCCGCCGCTTTTGACCAATCCCAAAGGGCAAAATAACAATTTGGTTGTGGCCGAAGTCGTCAAAGACTCGGCGGCCCAGGGGGCAGGGATAAAAAAGGATGATATAATTTTTGGCTTTGAAACAGCAGAGGATCTAAATACTTTTACCAATTCTCATAAGGGGCAGACGGTTGATTTGACGATCAAAAAAGATGAAACGCAAAAAACAATCCAGGTGGTTTTGCCCAATAAAACGGATCCCCTTGGTGTGGCAACTGAGATGGTGGTTAAAGTAAAATTACCAATTCACAAAGCCTTCTGGCTTGCTATGCAGGAAACATATCTATTAACCCGTGAAATTTTCATTTTTTTGGGGAAATTTGTTGCGCTTTTGTTCCATGGGCAATTATCTAAAGACGTAGCTGGGCCAGTTGGCATTTATAATATTACTAGTCGCGTTTTGCAGCTTGGTTTTATCAGTAGTTTAGAATTTATAGGGCTTTTATCGGTTAATTTGGCGGTTTTAAATATTGCTCCTTTTCCAGCTTTGGATGGTGGTCGGCTAATCTTTATTATTCTTGAGATGATCAGAGGCAAAAAAGTAATTACCCATACAGTAGAAAATATCGTCCACGCTATTGGCTTTGTCCTCTTGATTTTACTAATGATTGCCATTACATTTCAGGATATACTAAGATTAAGGGGTTAAAAAAATTTAAAAATCAAAATATTTGGCTTTGCCAAAGATTTCTTCGACGAAATCGAACAAATTAAAAAATAATGAGATATTCGCAAGTTTTTTGGAAAACTTATCATCAAACACCATCTGAGGCGGAAAATATCTCAGCTGCCCTTTTGGTAAAAGGTGCCTATATTGATAGAGTAGGAGCAGGATTATATAGTTTGTTGCCACTCGGCTTGAAAGTCCATAAAAAAATTGAAAGCATTATTCGCCAAAACTTAGATGAAATCGGCTGTGAGGAGGTACTTTTACCAGCCTTGCACCCAGCAGAAGTTTGGCAAAAAACTGGTCGGCTCAAAACCATGGAGCCGCCTCTTTTTACAACCAAAGATCGCAAAAATCAAACCCTGGTGTTGGCTTCAACTCATGAAGAAGTAATAACGCAGCTGGTTGGCAAATTTACCCTTTCTTATAGTGATCTGCCCCGCTGTGTTTATCAGATTCAAACCAAATTTAGAAATGAAATCCGGCCAACTGGCGGGCTTTTGCGAACAAGAGAATTTTCTATGCTTGATGCCTATAGTTTCCATGAAAGTGTTAAAGATCTGGAAGATTTCTATAAGAAAATAACCACTGCCTTTGAAAAGATATTTACACAGTGTGGTTTTCAAACAGTGACAGTTGTGGCCCAATCAGGCAGTATGGGTGGGGCTATCTCTCATGAAATCTTGCTTTTGGCCGAAACAGGGGAAGATAGAGTATTGATTTGCTCCCAATGTCAAAAGGGTTGGAAAAAAGAGGTTTTTAAAGAAAAAAATTGTCCATCCTGCAAGGTGGTGCTAAAAGAGGAACGGGCAATTGAATCTGGTCATGTTTTTCAGTTAGGCGATTTATATAGTAAAAAGTTGGATATGGACTTTGTGGATAAAGATAATAAAAGGAAGCCAGCGATTATGGGTTGTTATGGTATTGGTATTGGGCGGCTGTTGGCCAGCGCAGTTGAGGCCAATCATGATGAATATGGGATAATTTGGCCCAAAAGCATTGCGCCATATCAGGTTTATTTAGTTGGTTTAACGAGTGGGGCTGATAAGATTTACGAAAAGTTATCTCAGGCAAAAGTTGAAGTTTTCTATGATGATAGGCGTGAAAGCGCAGGAGTAAAATTTGCTGATGCTGATTTGTTAGGTTTTCCCATAAGGTTGGTTGTATCTGAAAAAACACAAAAAGAAGGTAAAGTTGAGGTCAAGATACGAGGCAATAGCAAAACAGAAATGGTGGCTGTTGACAAATTAGTTGACTATATTAAAAATATGTGCTACAATTAAAATACAAGGTAAATAATATCAGGTTAAATTAATAAGGAGGTCATATGGCCGACGAAGACCCAATGGCAACCCCACCTGCTGATGTCCCAGCTGGTGATGTAGCCCCTGTAGAAGGTGAAGAAGCCAAGACACCCGCAGAAGGCGAAGAAGCTGGCAAAGAAGAAAAGCCTGCAGAAGGCGAAGAAAAACCACCAGCACAAGAGTAATAAAAGCAATTATAAAAGGAAAAATCCGCCTTTTGGTCGGATTTTTCTGTATAATATAATTACTATGCGTAAGGGTTTAATAATTGGCAACTGGAAAATGAATACCACCTTTTCTGAGGCGGTGGTTTTAACTAACCAGATTAAACTTAAACTTGAAGATTTAGAAGGGATAGAAGTAGCCCTCTGCCCGCCTTATCTTTGGCTTTATCCGATAGCTGATCTTTTAGAGCATGCGCCAAGTTTTATCAAATTGGGCGCCCAAAATTTATATTTTGAGGATGAAGGAGCTTTTACTGGTGAAATATCAGGGAAAATGCTCAAAGGTTTGGTTAAATATGTTATTGTTGGTCACAGCGAGCGAAGAGAACATTTTAAAGAGGATGATAAAGTTATCAACAATAAGGTTAGAGCAGCGTTAGAGTGGGGTCTTTGGCCGATTTTGGCGGTTGGAGAGCTGAAAAAAATGCACGAAGCACCAAAAGGCCGAGGCCGGCCCACTAGCACTGAAGTGAGAGGTAATGTTTTGCGGCAGTTGGAGGAAGGGTTAGAACGCGTTTCCAAAGAGGACGTGGGGAAAATAACCATTGCTTATGAACCAGTTTGGGCGATTGGCACGGGCGAGCCAGCAACTGGCGCTTATGCCAATCAGGTCTGCCAGAATATTCGCCAGTCTTTGAAGAGGAAATATGGTTATTCCGCAAGTGAAAATATAAGAATTTTGTATGGTGGTTCAGTCAAACCGGACAATATCGCCGAATTTGCTCTCCAGCCTGATATTGATGGGGTATTAGCCGGCGGCGCTTCCCTTAAAGCCCGCGAGTTTATTGCCATTTGCCAGGCGGTGGCGGAAAAACATCTTTTTTAGACAATTTTAATTATCTTGGGCGGGGAATATTTTTCTCCATATTGAAAAACAGGGCCATCATCCTTGAAGCTAAAATCATAAATTGAAATATCTTGGATATCAAAGCCATAACTGAAAAAATCCAAGATTATTTTTTTATAAAAGAGGGGATTGCCAGCAAGAAAAATAAGATAGTTTTCTGGATTAGGTTGGAGTTGATCTAAAAGCAGGGAGAAAGATCGTGGCCATTGGCCGACTTTAGTCTTTGTGGATGGGCTGATTTGATAGATAGTCATATGTTGTTGCCAACGACGGAAACGCTCTTTAAAGAAAATTAAATCAGGGTTGGAACTTTTATAAATTAGTGTGACTTTTTTAAATCTTTTACGCTTTTGGACGATATATTCAATAAGGCTGGCAAAACCGGCCATTTCTTCTTCCTCTGCCATCAAGAGTAGATTTTTTTTCTCCATCTGCAAAAATGGCCAGCCATTGCCAAAGGGGCCTTCTAAAAAGACACCATCTTCCCCCTTCAAGTTATATAACCAGGAAGGAGTATTTTTAGGCAGTAAAAATTCAATTAAATATTTATCTGGCGGGCTGGTGGCGGGCAAGGATTTGGTTTGTTTTTGGCCTGGCCGGGAAAGAGTAAAAAATTGGCCTGGCACAAACTTAAAAGAGGATTCATCTTTCAAAAAAATCTGGGTAAATCCAGCGGCCTTTTTTCTTTTTTCAACTAAATAGCATTCTTTCATTGGCAACTTTCTCTTTCATTATAACCGTAGGTTAAATGCTTTGCATTATAACCGTAGGTTAAATGCTTTGC
>CAYYXM010000024.1:0-9011 GCA_964475725.1 uncultured Candidatus Saccharibacteria bacterium
GTTTCTGGCACTTCCTGTTCCTCCAGACTTCCCAAGTCTGGTAGTTCACAGGAGCGCTGTCTTCCAATTATACGTTCTGTTTTTAATTAAAGGTGGCATGCGCCACCTTTTCTGTACATTTTTATTGTATTAAATTTTTGGCAGTTTGTCAAGCCCCGTACAATAAACTCGGATATTTCACTCGGATTATGGAGCACTCTGATGAATGCTCGATCGAACTCAGCTCGATACATCCGTGTTCCATGCCGAGTTTAAATACGGGGCGCAGACCACGTATACGACGCTTCAGTGTGATTGAATGTAATTCAATAAACTGAAAGGAGTTATAGCGTGGTCAAGTCCTCAACTATGTTCGAGGTTGACACTGAATTCATTGAAGTGTCAAGAGGTCTTTTTAATCTGGGATTTTAGAAAAAAATACGGAAAAACAAAAACAGCTATAAATATTCTTTTCCATCGCCAAGGTTGGATAATTAACCTATAAAACCACTCCATCCCAATTTTTCGAATAAAGATGGGTGCCCTTGGCACTTTGCCAGAGATATAATCAAAGGCACCTCCCACTCCCATCATCACTGGTACGCCTAAACTTTGTTTAAATTTGGCAATCCATTTATCTTGTTTTGGTGCGCCCCAGGCAACATATAAAATATCAGGTTTTGCTTTTTTAATTTGCTTAATGATTGTTAAATCATGAGGATCACCTGGTACTTGTCCAACAATTTTAATTTTTGGATAATTTTTTTTCAAAATTTTATAGGTTTTAAAGGCTATCCCTTCTTCTCCACCAAGTAAAAATATCCTCCAACCTTTTTGGCAGGCAAGGGGCGCTATTTGATAAATTAAGTCTGTCCCGATAATTCTTTCCGGTAAAGGTTTTTTTAATAGTCTTGAGGCTAAAATTACACCATAACCATCAGCCAGAGCTAAATCAGCCCCGTTTAATACTTTGGCAAATTCCTTATCTTTTTGGGCACAAACAATAAATTCAGGATTAACTGTAACTATTTGATGGGGCCCTCTTATTTTAATATAATTTTCAATAAGAGTTAAAACGTCCTGCTTGGTTACTTTGCATACCTTAACATTTAAAATTTTAACTTTGGCGATTTTTTGCTTTTTCATAAAATTCCTTGACAACTTTTCTGATTTTTTCTTCAAAAATATCCTGATTAAATTTTCTGGCACTTTCAATAATTTTTTGTTGGTTAAATTTGTTTTCACTTTTTAAAAATTTTTGTACGGCTTTAATTAAAGATTCTTTTGTCTGGTTGTCAAAAAATAGACCATTTACTCCTTCGATGACTGACTCCAAAACACCACCCTTTTTATAAGCGATTACCGGTGTGCCAGTTGCTATTGCTTCTACTGGTACTAATCCAAAATCCTCATCAGCGGCAAAAATTAATGCTTTTGCCCTTTGGTATAATTTTACTAATTTTTCATCCGAGACCTGTCCTGTAAATTCAATATTTTTATGGATAGTTTTTTGCTGTTTCTTCTTTTCTTTTCCCTCGCCCACCACTTTGAGTGGCAATCCCAATTTATGAAAAGCATCAATGACAAGATCTAATTTTTTATAAGGCGAAAGCCGACCAACATGTAGAAAATAATTTTCTTTTTTGTTATCCCAGGGAATAAATTTTTTAGTGTCGACAGGCGGATAAATAACAACTGCTTCTTTTTTATAATATTTGGCAATTCGTTTCTTTACGTTCGTAGAATTAGCAATAAACAAATCAACATTTTGAGAATTTTTTTGATCCCATAATCGAAGTTTGTGGATTACTATGTTTACGTACGTACGCAAAGGATTTTTTATATTAGCTTCCTTAATATATTCTTTAGTCCAGTCCCATGAGTAGCGCATGGGAGTGTGGCAATAGCAAATATGGACAGCGCCTTTTGGCTTTTTTATTCCTTTAGCGAAGGCACTACTTGATGAAATAATGAGATCAAAACCCTCAAGGTTAAATGATTCTATAGCCTTCTGATATTGGTTAATAAACCACTGTGGTTTAGCATGTGCCAGAGGATTTTTTTGCAAGGGGCTCGTAATAATCTTTTTACCACTGAATTTATTTAATGTTTTTTGGGGATTATAAATTAGAGTATAAATTGGCGCTTTTGGAAAAATATTACAAAGCGCCAAAAGAACTCTTTCGGCCCCTCCCCATTGATTTAAGAAGTCACAAATTAATACAACTTTCATGATAGATTGTTATAGTACTACCCTATGAAAAACATCAAGTGTTTTTTCGGCTGTTTTTTCCCAGTCAAACATTTTGCTTCGTACTAGACCCTTATCAATTAACTCTTTTTTTAACTCTGGTTTGGAGACTATTTTCGATAGTGCCCCAGCCATCTCTAAAGTATTATTTGGATCAACTAAGACTCCAGCTTTTCCTACAATTTCTGGCAAGGATGTAACATTAGATGCCACTACCGGCACACCACAAGCCATAGCTTCCAAAACTGGCATACCAAATCCCTCAAAGAATGATGGAAAGAAGAAGATATCGGCATAGCGTAGGTACTGTGCAGTTTTTTCAGCCTCTTGATAACCAGTTAAAATTATATCTTTTCTTATAGATGAGGGATATTTATTAATTTGCGCCTGAATTTTTTCAAAACCAAAACCAGGTTGTCCTGTTAAAATTAGTTTATGTTTAATCTTTTGTTCTTTACGAAGCAATCTATAAGCCGCCAGTAAACCAAGAATATTTTTCTTTTCTTCCAGCCGACCCAGATAAAAAATATAGGGCTGTAAATTTTTAATATCTAAAGGTGGTGATTGTGTGGCAGGAAAAAAGACGTCGCGATCCACTCCGTGATAAATAACATTAATTTTATTTTTTGGTAAATGATAATTTTTGGTTAGATCTTCTTTAGAATATTGAGAAACAGTAATAATTGATTTAGCGTGAGTAACTGAAAACTTCATAGCCCAGCGATGATAAAGAACTTCTTTTGTGCTATATAATTTTGGAAAATGTATAAATCCTAAATCATGGACAGTGACAACACTATACCTTGGATGAATTAATGGAATAATATGAGCAGGGACAAAAAGCAGATCAGGCGGTTTTCTTACCATTTCCCAAGACAATCGCATGACGCTCCATAATTTTGGAAAGGGCATAGTTTTCCAGCAAAAATTTGAACCAACTTTAATACCACCCTTGGGTGGTTGATTAGTGTATAAAACATATTGATTATCCTTGTCTAAAAGGGCCAAATGTTCTATTAATTTTTGGCTATAAGTTTCTGTTCCAGTTTGATATTGTACGTTCGTACGTGAAGCATCAATACCGATCAACATTTCATCACCTTATCCATAAAACACTCTTTTTATACGCTTCTAAATTTTCTGCAGCAATCCCAGTACCTTTTACCACACAAAGTGCTGGTTCTTCAGCTAACTGGCAAGGAACGCCAGTAACTTTAGTCATCAGTTCATCCATACATCGTAGCAAACTTCCTCCACCAGTCATAACAATTCCTTTATCCATGATATCAGCCGCTAGTTCTGGAGGTGTTTTTTGTAAAACAACCTTTACGGCAGTTATGATTTCATTCAAAACTTCTCTTACCCCCGTCATAACATCAGAAGAAGATACCATAACACTTTCTGGCAATCCTGTAATAGCATTACTACCAGATACTTCCATTGACAGCTCTTTTTTAAGTGGTAAAACAGCCCCAATTTTAATTTTTATCTCTTCTGCAGTTCTTTCTCCAACTATCAAATTATATTTTTTGCGGATATAATTTATGATTGCTTGATCAATTTTATTGCCAGCAATTCGTAGGGTAGTTGAAGCAACAATATCACCCAAAGCAATAACTGCTACCTCAGAAGTGCCACCACCAATATCAATAATCATGTTGCCGACAGAAGAAGCAATAGGTATGCCGGCACCGAGAGCAGCTGCGATGGGATTTTTGATGGTATAGGCCATTTTCGCCCCCGCCTGCAAAGTGGCATCAACAGCTGCCCTTCTTTCCGTTGATGTTACACCAGCAGGAAGAGCAACCATAATATCAGGTTTAAAAAGTCGAACACGTCCAGAAATTTTATTTAAATAATAGCGCAGCATTGCCTCTGTAATACGATAATTGGCAATAACACCATTTTGTAGAGGATAAGCAGCGACAATTGTTTCGGGTGTGCGGCCAAGCATTCTTTTTGCTTCCTCTCCTACTGCCATAACTTTGTTTTGGGTGGCATCAAGGGCTACAACACTGGGTTCATTAATAACAATACCTTTGGAAGGAATATAGATACGAATATTAGTAGTGCCTAAATCAATGCCAAGGCGCTTTAAAAACATAGTTAAACCCTTTTAATTTTAGCCCCTAGTTTTTGCAATTTTTCTTCAATTTCTTCATAGCCCCGTTCAATATTTTCAACTTTACCAACTATTGTTTGACCTTGAGCACACAGTCCCGCTAAAATATATGCCATACCAGCTCTAAGATCAGGACTTTTAATTTCTCTACCCGAAAGTTGTGTTGGTCCATGTACGAGCGCGCGATGAGGATCAAAGAGAATAATTTGCGCTCCCATTTTAACAAGTTCCTGAGTATAAAGCAAGCGTTTCTCATAAAGCCAATCATGGATAAGACTGTCTCCCCCAGCTTGCGTTACTAAAACTGTTAGTTGTGGCTGTAAATCTGTTGGCAATCTTGGCCATGTATCAATTTGGATTCTAGAGGCCTTAAGATTATTTGATGGCAATATTAGTAAATTACTATTTTCAATTTTATATCTTACCCCAATTTGACCAAGTTTATATAGAATAGCATCCAAATTTTCTAGTGGCGCATTTTTGATAGTAATTTGACCTTTAGTTATAGCAGCTGCTATTGCCCAGGTGCCTGTTTCAATCTCGTCAGCATTAATTTTATGCTGACAGCCAGAAAGCGTTGTAACACCCTCAACCTCTATTGTATGAGTGCCTTCGTTTTTTATCTTTGCCCCCATTTTTTTAAGCATTTGGGCTAAATTGATTACACTGGGTTCACAAGCGGCTGGTTTAATGATTGTTTTACCAGAAGCGAGACTTGCTGCCATCAGGGCATTTTCTGTTGCAGTAACCGATACTTCATCTAAGAACATTTTTGCGCCCTTTAATCTCTTAACTCTTCCAGTATAAAAAAGCCTATTTTGTTGAAATTTTACTCCTAATGCCTCTAATGCTTCAAAATGGGTGCCAATTGGTCTTTTGCCTAAAATACACCCTCCTGGATGAGCCATCTTCACTTGTCCTTTTTTGGCTA
The DNA here is from genome assembly GCA_964475725.1 of uncultured Candidatus Saccharibacteria bacterium. Classification (GTDB taxonomy): domain Bacteria; phylum Patescibacteriota; class UBA1384; order CAYYXM01; family CAYYXM01; genus CAYYXM01. Next base: position 5,284 of record CAYYXM010000024.1, read on the forward strand.
AAAGCGGTCCTAAAAATAGAATTGAAGCCCTTAATTTTCTCACGAGATCTCTTGGTAAGGAAGATGAGCTAATTTTTTGAGTCTGAATTTTATATTTGTTTTTTGCTAATCTTTCAACCTTGCCGCCAATAGATTGAATTATCCCAAACATTACTTCCACATCGCTTATTTCTGGTACATTTTCTAAAATACATGGCTGGGATGTTAAAAGTGTGGCTGCAATACAAGGTAAGGCAGCGTTTTTACTGCCTGAAATTGAGACAACACCATTTAATTTATAACCACCATCAATAACAATTTTTGCCATTTTTAACCTTTCTTTAAGTTAAACCATTTCCAGTTTTTCATATTTATTGTATTATATTTACAGGTAATGGTCAAGATAAAAAGAGGTAAAAATGAAATTAAAGAATATTCTCATTTGGATAGGATGTGTTGTGTTGTATAGCAGGAATAATATTTCTTTATCTTGCTATAACACTGGCAGGAATAGTAACCTTACCCTTTTTAGATTTGTTGATAGATATTTATTAAAATTGTATTATATTTACAGGTAATGGTCAAGATAAAAAGAGGTAAAAATGAAATTAAAGAATATTCTCATTTGGATAGGATGTGTTGTGTTGTATAGCAGGAATAATATTTCTTTATCTTGCTATAACACTGGCAGGAATAGTAACCTTACCCTTTTTAGATTTGTTGATAGATATTTATTAAAATTGTATTATATTTACAGGTAATGGTCAAGATAAAAAGAATAATTTTTTGGATTATAACTATTTTGAGCTTTATTTTAGTTGCTCTCTATTTAACTAGTTTTTCATTAGGCTTTCGTTATAACCCCAATACTCATAAATGGCAAAAAACTGGGTCATTTCTCATTAGATGTGATCCACAAGATGTCAAAATCTATTTGAACGGTCGTCTGCTTTCTACCAGATGTCCCAAAATTGAAAGGTTTCTTTTGCCCGGGAACTACGATTTAAAAATCACTAAAAATGGATATTACACTTGGCAAAAGAATATTGAAGTTGAATCTGGCAAAGTTACAAGAGCGGAAAACATTCTTTTATTTTTAGCAAATATAATATTGTCTTTGTCGGACGAGACAATAAATTATCCAACGACTACACCTCCGGCTTTGGCTCTTCTTCCACCATCTTATAATGCAAAGCATTTAACCTTCGGTTATAAAGATATTATTTACCAAAATGGGACAATTTTTTACTCTGACAATGCAGAACTTCGTGGCAGAGATCTAAAGGGTGAAAAAGACTTTCTTATCACCCGTTTTTCTAAACCCATTAATAAATTCACTCTTACAAAGGATACTAATCATTTTTTTGTAGTTGTTGAAGATAAAATAATCGCATGTGATAAAGATGGATCTAATGTTATTGAGCTAATAACTTTACCCCAAAAAGAATATAGCAAAATTAATATAACATTAGACAATCAAGAAGATAAATTATTTTTAGAGCTCGATGGCAAAAATTATTTTGCCCAAATCCATTGAAAAAATTTTAGAAGAAAATACCACCAGGAGAAAGTGCCGGTAAACTGGAAGGTAAAGGTAGAGAAGAAGTTGTCGTTGCCGGAACGGATGTGGTGCTTGGTGTGGTTTGTTGGCTAGTAGGGGTAAAACTAACTTGTTTGGCTTTGACAACTAACCGATTTAAATTAGTTCCCACTGGCACACAAGTCATTAAAGAGACAATCTGATTGGGGGTAGAATTTAAGACCTCAACATTATTAGGTTTGACGACAACCTTTTCATAAACCTCATAAATGTATTTTTGCTTTTGGAAGGTTATGACAATTTTATCGCCAGCCACTAATTTATCAAGCAGGGCAAAAACTCGCTTATAGGGGTTGTTACTCCACCAATAATAGGAAGAATGGCCAACGATAAAGACATTACCAGGTTGACCGGGCAAACCAGTACCGCGAACATGGACAACGCCTTGTTCTAATTTATCCATTATTTCAGGGCTGGGCACTTCCCAAACTATCGGCACATTGATATCAAGTTTAGCAACATAAAGGTGATTATCCTCCATAGTTATAAATTGATTGCCAATTTGAACAGGTTTACTGTCAGGTGTGAAAGCTGGGGAATTGATTTGTGATTCAATTGCCTGAGGCAAAACCGGTTGATTTTTATATTCTGTTTTCCAGAAATATTTTATTTTTTGGCCAAAAGTCGGCAGATTGATAAAAAGATAGCCAAAAGCAAAAAAGACAATTAAAATTGCCAAATATTTCAGGATTGTTTTTAACCGACCAAGTTGAAATTTTACGGACGATTTTGGTGGTTCAAAGATTGTTTGAATTTCTTTTTCATTGAAAATTTCGGCGGGTTTCATATTTTTATCATATCATAAAAAGTCCTCTTAGGACTTTTTTCTGGTGCGACGTTAAGCGTCCCTATGGCCAGGCTCAGCGTGACTCGCTAAGCGAGTCGTGGTGCCGAGGGTGGGAGTTGTCCATCCAATTGGCTTACTGTAAAAGGGGCTACGTCCTCTACTTACTGTGTGCCAATTAGGAGGATCCCGCTGTGGCGGGAAACCCACAAATTGGTGCCGGCGGTCGGACTCGAACCGACAAGGGGTTGCCCCCACAGCATTTTGAATGCTGCGTGTCTACCAATTTCACCACGCCGGCTTGTCGGCATATAGCTAATCGATTATCCTCCGCCTTCGCTCTCGATGCTCCACTCGGATTACCTGCCCGCAATGCTACGCATAACGTTGCAGGCGGGTTCATTCGTGTTGCGCTCGGGATGCTTCGGCGGATTTCGCAAAATTATAATTCTATGAATTAATGTGCTCAACTTTTCTTCCCTCAATTTTTAATTTTCCTAGCGTAAATAAACGAATCGCTTCTGGCAAGATTTGGTGTTCCCTCTCGTGGATGCGTTTCTCCAAGGATTCTAAACTTTCACCCTCCTTTATTATAACAGGCCCTTGAATAATGATGGGGCCAGTATCAACGCCCTCATCAATAACAAAGTGAACTGTCACTCCAGTTACTTTAGCTCCGTAATCATAGGCCTGCTTAATGCCTTCCACGCCAGGAAAAGCCGGACACAAGGCAGGGTGGAGATTAATTACACGATTAGGAAACTCTTTCAAAAACTCATTGGTCAAAACCAGCATCCAGCCGGCCAAAACCACTAAATCTGGAGAATATTTTTTGACAATCTGGGAAAGTTTAGTGCAATAAGCCCGGCGGGCTTTTTCCCTACCCCCTGGGCTGTCACCATAACCGCCTTTTTCCCTAAAATCTTTCAATGAAAAAACCTCTGTGGGGATTTTGGCTTTTTTCGCTCGCGCCAAGCCATAAGCGTCGGCCTTGTTGGAGATAACCGCTTTTATCTCCACAGGCAATCTACCAGATTTTGTTTGGTTAATAATGGCTTGTAGATTGGAGCCAAAGCCAGAAATTAAAACGACAATTTTACATTTTTTCATTTTTACTTGGTAAAAAGACCGTAACGTTAGTGGAGGTCGTAGCTCTTTTATTTTATACTTTTTAGGTTTAAAAATCAAGATAAAATCTTAAAATTATGGTATAATTAAATGATGGGCCCGTAGCTTAGTGGCAGAGCGCTGCCTTCGCATGGCAGAAATGGGAGTTCGATTCTCCCCGGGTCCACTTTTTTTAAAAAAAAGTGGGATATTCTAAACTTTGCGCGAAATTTCTTTGAGAAGAATTGACCGCCCTGC
>CAYYXM010000025.1:0-8581 GCA_964475725.1 uncultured Candidatus Saccharibacteria bacterium
CGGCTTTAATCATATCTTCAAACTGGTCGGTGGCTACATTGTAGCCGATGCCCTTTTCCTGCCGTTTGGCTTCCTCAATCACTACTCCGCCATCTTTGCCGGCATTTTCGGCAATCTGGCGCATTGGCTCCTCTAATGCCCGGCGTAAAATTTTTACCCCAATTGCCTCGTCCCCTGACGCCTCAACCCCATCCAAACTCTTAATCACATCAACCAAAGCCACCCCGCCACCGGAAACAATCCCTTCCTCCACAGCTGCTTTGGTGGCAGAAACAGCATCCTCTACCCGGTGTTGGAGCTCTTTTTGCTCAACTTCTGTGGCAGCACCAACTTTGATAACAGCCACGCCGCCAGATAATTTGGCCAAGCGTTCCTGCAGTTTTTCCTTGTCAAAATCTGAAGTAGATTTTTCAATTTGGGCCTTGATTTGAGCAATTCTGGTTTTGATATCGGCTTGACTGCCTTTGCCTTGGATAATGGTGGTTTTTTCCTTGTCAGCGACAACTTTTCTGGCCCCGCCCAGCATCTCAATTTTGGCTGATTTTAATTCAACGCCCGTATCTTCAGAAATAAATTGAGCGCCAGTCAAAGTGGCAATATCAGCTAGCATTTCTTTTTTTCTATCGCCAAAACCCGGTGCTTTAACAGCCAAAACATTCAAAACACCCCGTAGTTTATTGACAACTAAGGTTGCCAGGGCCTCGCCTTCAACATCTTCAGCAATAATAACAATATCCTTTTTGCCACCGTTGGCCATACCCTCTAAAAGGGGCAAAATATCAGAAACTGATGAGATCTTTTTGTCGGTGATCAAAATATAGGGATTTTCCACGACTGCTTCCATTTTGGCAATATCAGTCATCATGTAAGGAGCAATATAGCCTTCGTCAAACTGCATCCCTTCAACAATTTCTTTCTCCAGGCCCATGGTTTGGCTCTCTTCAACAGTGATGACGCCATCTTTGCCCACCATATCCATCACTTCAGCAATCAAATTACCGACCTGTTCATCTCCGGCAGAAATAGCAGCGACATGGGCAATGTCTTCCTTGCCAGCCACTGGCTTGGCGCCTTTCTTCAAAGCTTCAACCACGGCTTGGGTGCCTTTTTCAATGCCTTTGCGGATTTCCATTGGATTAGCGCCAGCGGCGACATTTTTTAACCCTTCATTAATCAAAGATTTGGCCAAAACCGTTGCCGTGGTAGTGCCATCTCCTGCCACATCATTGGTTTTGGAAGCAACCTCTTTAATCAGTTGGGCGCCCAAGTTCTCAAATTTATCCTCTAAATCAATTTCTTTGGCGATTGTCACCCCATCATTGGTAATAGTTGGGGCGCCAAAACCCTTATCTAAAACAACATTTCTTCCTTTTGGCCCAAGGGTAATGCGGACTGCATCGGCCAAAAGATTAACTCCTTTTTGTAAGCCCTGACGGGCATGCTCGGAAAATTTGATTTGTTTTGCCACTTTCAACTCCTTATTCTATAATTGCTAAGATTCTTTCTTCTTCAATTAATTTATATTCTTCGCCATCGATTTTAATGTCCTCTCCACCATATTCCTCAAAAATAACCTTATCGCCCTTTTTGACTGCCATAGGAACAAGTTTTCCATCATCATATTTGCCCGGACCAACTTCCACCACCTGCCCTTGTTTGGACTTTTCTTTGGCGCTCTCGGGCAAAATAATGCCAGAAGAAGTTTTTTCCTTGGCCTCTAAGGGTTTGATTAAAACCTTATCGCGCAGTGGTTTGATTTTGGACATAATTTTTCTCCTTCCTTTTTGATTTCAATGATTGACTAATAAATATAGTTAGATAGCGGGTGCGGACCCGCAATTGTCCTTATTTTGGATTAAAATTCCCCCTTCCACTGAATGGCGGTAGGGCCGAAGGGGGATACGACACCCACCGCCACACCTCAATGTATCACAAAATTATATTTTTTGTCAAGATCTAATTACAAATTTTGAGTTCACTACATAATCAATTGGCCAGTTGAGGTAGTAGTTGCCGCTTCCCCACCAGCAGCGGTAGTTGTAGTAGTTTGAACGGCGGTTGAGGTGGTCTGAACAACATTGCCAGTGGCAGTAGTTGTTGAAGTTGATTTGGTTGTGGTGGATTTTCCTTTGATTGTCGTACTGGTCGAGGATTGGGTGGCAGAAATAGTGGTTGTAGTAGTGGGGGTAGCCTGGCATTTGGTCCATTTTTTGCCGGCAAAATAACCGATAAAAAAGCCGAGAAGTAGAAGTAAAATAATAATTATTGCCCAAAGAATGCGTTTTTTAGTTTGCCCTTGTTGGTCGTCCATAAACCCTCCTTTGATTTAATTATAGATTATTCTTTCGGCGGATGGAATCTTAGCAGCCAATCCTCGGCCACTACCCGGCCAGGCATTAAATGAGTGCGGGGGTCGTTTAAAATACGAGTACGCTGGTAGTTTTTGAGCAGTTTTTCCACCCAATCACCAAATTGGTCATTCAGAAAGGTTTCGAAAAAAGTTTGAATGTATCTGTAAAAATCCAAATGACTAAATCCAAATGACAAATCAATGCCTAAAGGTTTAAATGTCCAAATTTTAGGTTTTGGATTTGGGATTTCATTTGACATTTGACATTTGAGCTTTGAGCTTTTAGTTATATTCCCCATCCACAGATTAAATTTGCAGTATTTTTCATAGATTCCACCAGCGTCATAAAGAGGAACAAGGGCTGAAAAAACCCGGCGGTGGTAGTCGTCGTGGGGCATTACATCTAAAGAAGAAGTGGTTTGATAACGATTTAGACATATCCTGCCGGCGATTTTTTTACCATAGCGCCGCATTCCCACCAGATGGATTAAAATGGTGGACAAAAATCGGCCGGTCCAGATGCGGTGGTGTTTAGTGATAATCAAAAAATCAATATCGGATTTTTCCGTTGCCGTACCGAGCGGCAGCGAGCCATTCAACCCCACCATCCGGACAAAGGGGACGGCTGACAGCAATTTGGCCGCCAATTTTGCCCGATGAAGATATTTTTGCTCAAAATGCATTGCACTTCTGTTATACCACAAAAGATAATGGAAAATGCAAATATATTCGCTAAAGCGACGAAATTCTAAAGAATTTCCAAATATCAAAATGTAATCTAAAATGTAAAGAGAATTTAATTTCTTTTAAGAATTTTACATTTTTCTTTGTCGTAATTTGATTTATCAAATTTGGTCGCGAAGCGAATATTTTGATTTTTTAATTTTGATTTTTGATTTATTATATCCCTTGACAAATCAGGGCTGATGAGGTAGGATAAAATAAGTCCAAATGGAGGTGAGATAGTTGAAAATAAAGGTCCCACGAGTAGTAAGACAGGTTGATTTGTTATGTGTCATCCTGATCACTACCCTTGGTCCGCTCTTGGTTTGGCCCATGTGCTTTTTCCCTTTCTCCAACGAAGTGCCATTGGTAGTCAGGATAGGCTCTTGTCTCGTAGCTGCAGCCTTTTTCATCTTGGGGAGTCGTGAGGCACTCAAGAGGAAGGTCGGGTAAACCTAGAGGAGAAATCACACATCCACGTCCACATCCGCCGAGCAATCGGCTTGCCCGCCACGTCTGGCGGGCTTTTTGTTTTTTGTTTTTATATAATTTTAGCGGGTGCGAGCGGTGTCCACTTCTGAAAGACTGCACAGGCGAGCGGGCATGGTCTCGGAGCGAAGCGGAGAGGAGCGAGCCGAGCACAAGCGAGTCAGTCACGCTGGGACTGCGAGCGGTCTGGAAGAAGGGATACCCGAGCAGGACCCGCCAGTTTTACAATTTAATCATTTCTGGTAAAATTAAATTACCATGAACCGAGTTTTATCCGGGGTCAGACCCTCGGGAAAATTACATATTGGCAATTATCTGGGGGCGATTAAGCAGTGGGTGGAAATGCAGGAAAAATATGACTGCTATTTTATGATTGCTGATTTGCACGCCATCACCTCGCCCTATGATCCCAAAACTTTCCAAAAAGATACGATGGAGCTTTTAGCACTCTATATCGCTGCTGGTCTTGACCCCCAAAAATGCGTTTTATTCTGCCAATCCGACCTGCCCGAACACGTGGAGCTTTTTTGGCTTTTGAATACCCTCGTTTCCATTGCAGAACTCCAACGGATGACCCAATTTAAGGAAAAAAGCCAAAATGAAGGACAAATAATCTCCGCTGGGCTTTTGAATTATCCAGTCCTACAGGCGGCGGATATTTTGCTCTATCAGGCGGATTTGGTGCCAGTCGGCGAGGACCAAGTCCAGCATGTGGAATTAACCCGCAATTTGGCCCGGAAATTCAACAGCAAATACGGCAAGGTTTTCACCGAACCAAAACCGCTTTTGACAGAGGAAAAACGAATAATGAGTTTAACAGACCCAACTAGAAAAATGAGCAAAACCGACCCGGAAGATTCTTTTATTGCCTTAACTGATTCGCCGGAAGTGATAAAAACCAAGATCGGTAAGGCAACAACTGATGTGGGTAATGAACAAGAGATTTCTGCCGGAACGAAAAATTTACTGGGATTGATGGAGGCCTTTGGAGGGAAAGAAGAGGCGGAAAAATGGCGGAAAGAAAGAGAAACCGGCACCATTAAATATTCCCAATTTAAACCAGCCCTGGCCGAGGCAATTATAAAAACTTTAACTCCCTTGCAGGAAAATTATAAAAAACTGGCCGTTGACTCCGAGAAACTAAAACAAATTTTACAAGAGGGCAACCAAAGAGCTCAAAAAGTCGCCTCTCAAACCTTAGAACAAGCCAAAAAGGCAGTGGGACTCATATAAAATAATTTCTAATTGATCTAATTAATACCCAATTATTCAATGTCTAAATTGGTCATTTTGTCATTGGGATTTGATTAGAAATTAGGTTAATTAGGAGTAATTAGTCATTTCCTGATTATCTTCAGCAGTTCGTCTCGTTTTTGTTCCATTAGTTCTTTTGTCTTGGCCTCAACATTTAAGCGAATCAAGGGATCAGTATTGGAGGGCCGCAAATTAAACCACCAATCCTTATACTCAACCGTTAATCCGTCAAGCCATGTCTGCCTGCCATTTTTATAGATCGTCGCCACTTGCTTCATTTTGCCCTCTTTATCTTCTACATCCGAATTAATCTCGCCAGAATTATAATATTTTTTCAGAGGTTTTGCAATCTCTGACAGGGGCTGATTTTTTTCGGAAATTAACTCTAAAATAACCATAGCCGCTACTAGTCCCGTATCAGCATAGTAAAAATCCTTAAAGAAATAGTGGCCAGAATGCTCGCCGGCGAAAAGACCATCTTCATCCCTCATTTGTTGTTTAATTAAGGAATGGCCAACTTTGGTCATGCTTGCCTTGCCACCCATGGCCTTGATTGTTTCTGGTACGATTTTACTGCAAACGGCATTATAGAGAATTTTACTGCCCGGATATTTTTTGAGCATTTTGATGGCAACCAAAGCTGTTATCAATGAGCCAGTTACCCACTCGCCTTTCTCATCAATCAAGTAAACTCTGTCGCCATCGCCGTCAAAAAGCATTCCTAAATCGGCTTTTTCCTTAATTACCTTTGCCTGACAATCTTTTTGATTTTCCTCAATCAGTGGATCGGGTATATGGTTGGGAAAAGTACCATCAACCTCAAAATATAAAGGGATAATTTTAATGGGCAGATATTTTTGGAATTTTTCCAAAATATAGCCTTCAGCGCCATTACCACTATCAACTACCACTTTCAGCGGCTTAATTTTTTTGATATCAACAAGGGAGAGAATTTTCTTAAAATAATCATCATAAATATCTTTTCTTATAATCTTGCCTGGCTTTTTAGCCAGCTGCAATTTGCCAGATAAAATCATCTCTTTTATTTTATCCAAACCAACTTTGCCGGAAAGAGGAATGGCCTTTTCTCGGCAGAATTTAAAACCATTATCTTTGGCTGGCTTGTGGGAGGCGGTTACCATAACTCCTCCACCGACTTTATAATAACCGGTGGCAAAATAAATCATATCGGTGGAAATTAAGCCAATATCCCAAATGTCTAAGCCACTCTCAGCAATCCCTTTCATTAATGCCTTGGCTAAGGTGGGGCCAGAAATCCGACCATCCTGACCAACAGCAATTGGCCCTTTACCGATAAAATTGCCGTAAGCCAAACCGATTTTGTAAGCAATATCTTCATTGATCTCAGAAGGATATTGGCCGCGAATGTCATAGGATTTGAAAATTTTGTCTAAATTGTTCATTAATCTCCTTCTTAAGGGCTTGGGGCGACAATCGTAGTTGTTGTTTCTGGTGTAATAGTGGTTGTTTCCGGTGGATTTGTGCTGGTTGTTGTTTCCCCGGCCGGCGCTTCAGTGCCAGGAATAGGTGTATCCGGCCCAATTAAATATCTTGCTTTCCAAGCGACATAGACAGAATAAAAGGTCTGCTTGTTACGAACGCTCCCATCTTTATTGTACACAGTATAAGTAAATGATGCCTTGGAGCCCGGGTGGGCTTTTTCCACTTGCTTGATTTCACCTTGCGCTAAGTCAGGCGAGACAGTGTAAATTGGCTCACCAGCGCCAACAACAGCATAAATTGCTGGCGTTGTAGTTTCCACTCGCCGGCCATCAGAAGTGCCATAGAATTCAAAGGTAAGGTAATTGCCTGATACATAGCCCTGGATAAGAATATAACCCGGCGTGTCATTTTTGAACTTCAAATCAGGAAAGGGGATATAAATGGTGGCATCCATGCCAACAGGTGGCTCATAATAGGAAACGCGATATCTGTGGTTTTTGCGCTCCACAACTGGCAAACCAGTATTTAAGATCGCCCGAAAAAGGGTGGTAGAAACCTGGCATAATCCTCCGCCAACTTCAGGTACTGTGACATCTTCCTTAATCACTAACTCTGGCAAAAAGCCCTGTGAGGTGTCAATTTTACCCAAAGCGGCAAGAGTGGAAAAAACCTCGCCTGGCTTGATCAGTTGACCAGAAAGAAGCGAGGCGCCAATAGCAATATTATGACGCCTATTTTGGGGGGAGCGGGCAAAAGAAGTCGTTCCCTTGCCAATTAACTCTTTTATGCCTAAATTGGCGATATTATTTTTGGCAACTGTTGGCTGGATTTCAGTTAAAGGCAAAGTGATTGTTCGGCTACCACCTCCTGTAAGAGCAGTTACAATCAACTGGACTGTTTTTCCCTCATCCAGTTTATACCCAATTTGACCATCGGAAACTAAAACTAAATGACCATTTTGAAAGGCAATTTTGCCATCAACCGGATCGCGATTAAGTTTTCCCGCCAATTCTTTAACATACTCCTGAATTTGGCTGGTTTTTAATTGCGGCGTAATCTCCAAATCAAAGGCAGCAGTGCCTTTAACTGAGGTTTTCGGCGCGATTGAGGCCAGTTGTACCCACTCTAACAGCCCCTTGCGAGAGATTAAAAAGTTGTTCTCTTTTGTGACAAGTTTGAGTGGTGTGGCAATCATCTCCTCAATCTTGGCTTTGGCAGCCAGGGCCATTTGGGAGGTAATTTTCGGTTTGATAATTTTTACAGGCAGATTTTTACTACCAAAATCTAAACCGGCAAAATTGTCAGAGAGCATTTTTTTCAAAGCATCCAACTGCAAAAGGTGGCCATCTTGTTCTGGATGGAGTTGGATCTCATCATTTTGGAGGTAAAAATAGGCATCCAAAACGGGTTTGTCAACGTCTTTTTGGACTATACCAATAAATTGATTAACTATATCTCCCTTAAATGTATAAACTGCCCGGGCCTTATTCTTGGAAAATATACTTTTGGCAATTTCCCACATAGAGGCAAAAAAATGCGGCCGGCGGCCGACCTGAAAAATAGAATCAAGCGTTTTGGCGTCCTCATAGGTCAAATTTATCTCAGTATTTTTCAGCGTATAGTTTTTTTGACTAAAAACAAAGGTCTGTTGCTGGATCTTGGATTTTTCAATAAGATTGGCTAAAAGCAGTTTCGCTTGTGGTCTGGTTTTGCCGCCAAAATTGACCCCGCCAAGATAGGTATGAGGATAAATTTTATCCTGATAGACAAAGGAAAGGGCAGTTAAAGAAAGAAAAATAACAACCACCAAGCCCAAAAGTGCTAAGCCGGAAATAAAGCCAATTTTTTTGACTTTGGCCAATTTTTCTCTAGAAATCGGAATTTTTTTATAAAAATTAATCTTCATCTTCTTAATTGATAGTAAATAGATGGAGGAATGGATGGATAGAGGGATAGAGGAATCCGTCCTCCAATTATCCAATCATCTAATTATCTAATTCCCGATTATTTAAAATCTCCTCTAAAATTGCCTTGGCTAAATTCTTATTTCTTTTTTCCGCTTGCCCGGAGGTTAAAAATTCAACCTGTAAAGTATCATCTTGCCGACAATCTTTGGCAAGAAACTTTTTAGCAATTTTTAACTTTTGTCCCCGACAATCCAAAATGGCATGATCGCTCTCTATTTTTTCAATCTGGCAGATAAAATATCGCTCTTCTTTAGTCATGGAAATTCAAAACTTAAAGGGGGAAAAATCCAAATGACAAAATCTCTCCGAGCCAGAGGCTCTCCGAGCCGGAGGC
>CAYYXM010000026.1:0-8208 GCA_964475725.1 uncultured Candidatus Saccharibacteria bacterium
TCGTTGGCCGCTTATCTGTCCCCTTGTAGCATAAATGCTCCAAAAAATGAGCCAGGCCGTTTTCTTGAGCCGTTTCATATCTTGAACCAGCGCCAAAAAGAAATAGCAAAGTCATTGCCTTGGTACTTTTTAAGGGGGCAGTGATAATTTTTAAGCCGTTGGGTAGGGTTGTTTTATAAAAATCAAACATTGTATTCTAAATTTAATTTACCAGATAGTAAACATTGGTAGCGTTGGCGCATACCTTCCAGTCCGGCCTGGCCAATTAAAGGTTTAAGTTGGACAAGCAATTGATCAAAATCCTCTCTTTTACTTTCTAAAATTTGTCGTATTTCATCGGGCATTTGAAACTCTCCAGGATTTCGTAAAAAATAAACCAGTGGACCCCGAAATTCGTCAGTATTAAGACAACTTTGAATTAATTTATTATCTAAAAATGATAAATCATGGTCAATTGCCCACATCTTGCCAGTTTGCTTATTAACCAAAATATTATCAGATCGCCGGTCAATATTACCAATTAAAAAATCAAAGATTGCTAACCTTAACCATTCTTGGCTAGTTTCTTCAGGCGAATGCTGGCGAGCAACTGAAGTGGCTTTATCTTCTGGTATAAACATCCTCACCGAACCATTTACTCCTTCAATTGTACGGACAGTGGTCGGCAATGTTAAGCCAAAACCAAAGAATTGATCAACCAGATGGGCAGCTGATTCCCGGTGCCAAAAAGGGATATCTTGTCCACTAATAGTATATTCTCTTCGTAAATTTTTATGTTCACCTGTTTCTTGTTTTAAAACTGCTTGTAAAGTTTGCTCTCCATAGATAATTTCCAATAAATAGGTCTGCTCCATATGCTTGGGCAATGGCTTAATATCCATTACTTCAACTTCATTATTATGCGGAGCAAGATCGGGAATAATTTCATCAATATTGCGCCGGCCGACGATTAGGCCAGATTCTAATATCTGCTCAATCGCTGGTCGTTCTTTTTCAATTTGGCCCTCGATTGGTCCTTCTGGCGATTTTTCTATTTCAACCATTTTGCTCCTTAACAAATTTTTCTGCTTCCTCTGGTGTTTTAATTTTGCCCGAAAGCTGGGCCTCCCGCAAGGCCTCTTTTATCTGACCAATTTTTGGCCCAGGCTCCAGGCCCAAGAGCTTCATAATATCGTGGCCGTTTAAAAGCGGTGGAGGTAGTTTTTTGCGCTCTTTGGCTATGGCCTGTAATTTTTCTAATCTATTTTGTAGCAACTCATAGTTATCAAAATTTGACTCTCCATCTGGCCCTTTGGAGGCAGAAACATCACACCAAATCAGGCACATTAAATCTTGCCCCCAACTATCATCTCGGAAGAAATAACGCTCTAAAGTCGTATCTTTAATCTCGTCAATTCGGCCGGACAAGGTAATTAAATGGTGTTTGACAAGCCATTTGACTTCATCAATCACCTCGTTTTCCATCCGGAAGCGCCTTAAAACCGTTCCCGCCATCTCAGCCCCTTTAACATCATGGCCGTCAAAACGAATTCTTTCTGCCTCTTTGTAGGTTGGCGGCTTGCCAATGTCATGCAATAAAAGTCCCAGCGCCACAATTGCTTTGTTCACGTTCGTATGCGGAGCATTTTCCAGGGCTTTTAACCCTAAAAGTGTATGAGTGTAAACATCGCCCTCAGTGTGAAATTGCTCTGGCTGCCTAACGCCTTTCATCGCCTCAACTTCGGGCAAAAGCAATTTTAAAAGCCCAATTTTATCATATAGTCCTATTGTTACGGACGGGCATTGACCAAATGCCCGCCAAAATTCCCTGCCGACCATTTCATGGGCGACTCTTTCCACTGATCGACCATCTTTGTCCTGAAATGTTTTGACAATTTCCGGTGCTAATTTTTGGCCGGCTTGAAAGATTTCTGATTGAATTGTAAAGTCCAGCTCAACTGCAATTCTAACTGCCCGCAAAATCCGGGAAGGATCTTCCTTAAATCTATCTTCTGGCTTACCAACTGCCCGAATAATTTTGGCTTGTAAATCGGCCCGACCATTAAAAGGATCGATAATTGAAGGTTCACCCTGAGTGAAGCGAAGGGCCATGGCATTGATAGTGAAATCCCGTCGTGCTAAATCATCTTCAACTGCTACTTTGCCAGTTTCCACCTCAACATCTTTATATCCCGGGCCAAAATAATGTTCCCGGCGGGGCAGGGAGACATCAATTGGCTCAATTCCTTTGATCCCTTTTGGTACAAATTTAAAGACGCCAAAAGCCCGACTCTCCACCGCTTCCACCCAACCCAAATCTTTTAACGCCTTCTCTAAAGCTTCTTTTTCTGCCCCCTCAACCATGAAATCATAATCCTTGGTTTTTCTACCCAGCATTAAATCCCGTACCATGCCACCGACCAAAAAAATCCGGCAGTTGGGGAGCGCCTTTTGTAAAGAAACTAAAAATTTTAGCTCTGGATTATTTTTTATTTTTAAAAATTGTTCTTTATTCATTGTTTCTTAAATTATACCAGAAAATAATAAAAAAACGCCCGCCCCCGATGCCCGTCGGGGGAGGGCGCAAGGTCACCACCGAAGCAATCTTCTGGTTTGGCTTCTGCCTGTCGAGGTCCGGAAAACGTGGTCCTGTAGACTCCGGAAAGTTACCCCGCCCTTCATTTCTAGGTAAATCTCTTCCTTGTCCGAAGGAACCTCTTGACTGCTGTCTCGAAGCATTCTGCCGATGTCAGCAGGGTTCTCAACTCGCTTCCCCCCGACCAATAGGCAGGCTATTTGACCATTGGTTAATGCCTCCCCTAGAAACTCTACCAGACTCTTCTGACTCGACAGAAGGTAGACGAGGTCGAAACCACAATGAGTCCTAGGAGGTTTGCCCGGCATCCGCTGGGCCCCGGCATCGCCCGACCAAAGACCCTCGATGGTGGCAATCTCATCTATCAACTGGCGAATCTGGGCAGCTTCTCCCTGCCAGCAGATCCGAACTCTCCATAACGTCCGAGGTGGCACATCCTTCACCTCCCTTATTGGACTCCGAACCGCTTGGCAAACGAATTACACAGACCTTTCAGGTGTTGGCCAAGCACATGGTTGCTTTCCTGAAATTCTGCCACCATAGTGATGGCAACATCGACCTCCAAAGTTATTCTCCATATCCCCGGGTGTTTGGCCAATGCCCGCAAAATGCCATCCTCGTCCTGAAACCTCTCCAGGGCTTGCAACAAGTCCAGGTGAACTGCAGAAGTATTCAATCTCTCATTCCAATACGGAGGAAGAGTTGGAATCTCTTTCTCCCACCAAACTAAGATTGCCTGAGGATCGCCCCTAATATAAGGGGTCTCCGATCGCACTTGGGCAAGAAGCACTTTGAGCAAGTCAGCCACTTCCAGACTGTTTCTCATCCCCTTTCCTCCTTTGTTGACTTTGAAGGTACAACTTACCAAAAATCTACCATAGAAAAAAATTTATGTCAAGGTAAAACTTGTTATAAATTTTAAACTATTGTTCTAAGTTTGATCGACTTCGTCGAAGAAATCTCTGGTTTCGTCAGACATTTTGATTTTTTATTTTTTATTTTTGATTTACTTTTACGTGGCGCCAAATCCACCAAGCAATAAGAAGAACAATCAATCCAACTATCATCCAATCCAGCCCATGAAAATAGCCCTTAATTTCTTCCCAATTTTCTCCCAATTTCTGGCCAATATAGGCCAATAGCAGACACCAGGGCAAAGAGCCCAAAAAGGTATACAAACAAAAGCGCCAAAAGTTCATTTTGGCAATTCCGGCCGGAAAGGAGATGAAAGTGCGGACAATCGGCAGTAACCGGGCAAAAAAGACCGTAATTTCTCCATATTTGTCAAACCAGCGATCGGCCAGCTCTAAATCATGATGGGAGATTAAAATATATTTGCCCCAGCGGAAAATCAGGGGCCGACCGCCATAAGCCCCTAAAAAATAGGAGAAAACCGAGCCGACCAAACAACCGACTGCCCCTGCCAAGGCCACCAGCCACAAATTCAACTGGCCCTGGGCTACCAAAAAGCCAGAAAAGGGCATAATAACTTCTGACGGCAGGGGAATATTGGCCGACTCAATGGCCATCAGCAAAATTACTCCTCCGTAACCTAAAAAGGAGATAACTCCAATAATCCAAGATGAGATGACAGACAATATACTCATCACTAATTACACTAAACTAAAAAACTAATTTCACGAATATTTTAGCGGGTGCGAGACGCTAGCTTTCTCAGACGGGTGGGAGGTATCTAAATTTGCAAGACCATCGCGCAGGCCTTGTGGCATGGTGGTCGCCAAAGGCGACCCAACAAGGCCGAGCGTGAGTGGGGGCCGCCGCTGGGCGGCCAACCACGTGTCTTCAAATTGGATACCGACCAGGACCCGTCGATCAGCGGTAAGCCCGAGCGCAAGCTGTAATGTCATTACTCACAGGACCCGCTAATTCTCATTATATCTTTTATTAACTTATTATTTATATCTTAACTTTAAACCCTCCCAACCACATCAAGACAAAAGTTAAAATAATCGCCACCAGCGCTCCCGCTACAACCTGTGTCAAAGAATGATCTTTTAGTTTCACCCGCGCCCAACCTGATAAAACAACAAAAACATACAACCAAATTAAATTAACTGAACTCATTATCACCAAAAGTGTTATTAGTCCTGCTGATGTAGCTGTGTGTAAACTAATCTTCCAAAAGAAGGTAATTAAGGTTATCACCCCCAAGTTAGCCAAAAGCATAAAACCAAACAGGGTTAAAAGTGTTGGCGCACCTTTCTGCTGTAAAATCACTATCCCAACCAATCCCGATACCAAGGCGACTAAAAGCGGCAAAAATCTATCCTCCCGCCGGCGTAAAAACAAGTCTCTTGTTCTGCCGCTCAAATATCTCCATAAAACAAATAAGGTTGGCATGCCAACCAGTAAAAACACCCCAACAATCCCCCCAAAAAGCCCCCGCCAAAAGGAAGTAACATAGGTAAATGAAAGAGCAAAGATAAAAATAACAACTAGAACTGATGGGGAAAGAATGATTGATAAAACTTTGGCAAAAAGTAGAGGAAGTTGTTTTCCGTTCACAGTCGCAACCTTTCCGCCACCTTGACTATCGGCCTTATTATATATACTTCCCAAAAATTAGCAAGATAGTGGAAGAGTAGAGCGCTTCCTAACCCTAAAAACCAACCAACTAAGATATCGGTTGGGAAATGGAGGCCAGCAGCAATACGGGCAAGGGAGATGACGAGGGATAATACTAGCAACGCCCACCCCCATTTTTTGTTATTGCTCCATAAAATCACGAGGGCGATGGCGAGGGTAAAGGCGGCATGGTCAGAAGGAAAAGAAGTATCAGGCCGATGGAAAACCAGCTCTTTGACGCTGTTTGAGGTTGCAAATGGTCGGGCGCGGAAAAAGAAAAATTGGATTACCTTGCAGAAAACCAGCCACCCAACTATTCCTGCCAAAAACGCCCGCAGGGCCAGGATTTTTTCCTTTTTGAAAAACCATAAATAAACTAAAAATATGGGAAAAAGATAAATCAGAAGCACTGCCAGCCAATGTAAAACCGGGTACCAGGTGGGATTGCCGGCTAGCGGATTATAAAACACATACAAAATTTTCCAATCCCAATTGGAGATAAAAGTGTTCATTTAAGATTATACTACCATAATAAATCTAAAATCCCAAGCTCAAATGTCAAATGAATGCTTAAAATCTAAAATCTGAAAATTTTGACATTAAGTCATTTAGATTTCATTTGACATTTGGATTTTGACAATTTGGATTTACTATTAAAATGTCGTAAAATAAAATCAGTGAGCAGTAAACAATGAACAACAAATCACCTAATCACAATCAATCACAACCAATCACCGCCCTGTCAAAATATCTCAAATCTTTCCTCCAGTATTTGCAGGTGGAAAAGGGAAGGTCGGCCTTGACCATCAGAAATTACCGCCATTATTTGGGCCGGTTTATCAGATATGCCCAGGAAAAAGGAGTGGATGCGCCGGGTAAAATCACCCTGGATTTGGTCAGCGACTTTCGGCTATATTTATCAAAATTGACTTATAAGGGCAAAAAACTTAATCCATTGACTCAAAACTACCACCTGATTGCCCTGCGCAGTTTTTTGAAATTTATGGGCAAAAAAGATATTGAAACACTTGCGCCGGATAAAATTGAACTAGCCAAAACATCCCAGCCAGAGGTGGTTTTTTTGGAGCCAGAAGAGGTGGAAAAACTGCTCCAAGCCCCCCAACCAATTACTTTTAAGGGCCTACGCGACCGGGCAATACTAGAACTTTTATTTTCCACTGGCTTGCGGGTGGCAGAACTGCAAGGTTTGGATAAAAGCCAGATTAATTTAACCAGGGGCGAGTTTTCAGTTGAGGGAAAAGGCGGCAAAAGGCGGGTGGTATTTTTGTCCCAATCGGCCCGGGATTGGCTCTCGCAATATCTGGCCCGGCGGCGGGATAATGATGAGGCGCTGTTTGTCAGCACAAACAGAATTAAAAATTCAAAGCTAAAAATTCAAAATGGGGGAAGCAAGGAACCCAATCCTCCAATCATCCATTCATCTAATCATCTAATCATCCGATCCCGTCGTCTGTCAGTTCGGCAAATTGAAAGGATTGTCAAAAAATCTGCCGTTCGTGCAGGATTACAGAAGAAAGTTACGCCTCACGTTTTACGCCACACATTTGCGACAGATTTACTCGTATCTGGGGGGGATATCAGAAGTGTTCAGGCCATGCTTGGCCATGCCTCCATTACTACCACCCAAATTTACACCCATGTCACCGACACCCATCTGCGCGACGTCCACCGGGCCTTCCATGGGAGAAGGATGAGGCAGTCGCCTCCCGAAAAACCACCGGAAAGGATTGCCAATGGCACTTAAAATAGGAATTGTAGGGTTGCCCAACGCTGGCCCCAGTAAAACTCCCCTAAACTACAAATTAAATTTGAGTTCAGGGCATGCTTCCTGGAGCGCTTGCCCCGTAGTTGAGCGAAGCGAATACTTTGGGGTCGTTTACGGGGCTGCGCTTCGTCAATCTCATTACATAAATAAGGAGCAAAACAAATGCCTCTCTCTATCGGCATAGTGGGGTTACCCAACGCTGGCAAATCAACTCTTTTTAATGCCCTTGTCGGTTCACGCCAAGCCAAGGCCGAAAATTATCCCTTTACCACCATTGAGCCCAATGTGGGGATGGTGGAAGTGCCGGATGAGCGACTGCAAAAAATCGCCCAAACAATGAATCACGATGTATCACAACCCGCAGGGCGAAATCACAATGAATCACAAGGCACTAAAATAGTGCCTGCCCTCATTGAATTTGTTGATATTGCCGGGCTTTTGAAGGACGCTCACAAGGGCGAGGGATTGGGCAATGAGTTTTTGTCCCACATTAGGAGTGTTGATGCCATTCTTTTGCTTTTGCGCCATTTTGAGAGTAAAAATGTCCCCCACTCCCAGCCCAAAATTGATCCTTATGATGACCTACAAATTTTAGAAACAGAGATGGAACTGGCTGATGTCAATAAAGCGTTATCCCTAACTGATGAGCAAAAACTGATTGAAAAACCTCGGCTGGTGGTGGTCAATGTGGCGGAGGGAGACCTCAATAAATCCTTTGATTTTGCCGATTTGGTCATCTGCGCCAAAACAGAAGAGGAGCTGTTAGACCTGGCGCCAGAAGAAAGGAAAGATTATCTGAAAGTTTTGGGTTTGAAAGAGCCGGTTTTGGATCAATTAATTCAAAAGGCCTATAAGTTACTCAATTTAATCACTTTTTACACCTTAAAACCCGGTCCCTCCGCTGACGCTCCGGGCGGGCAAATACAAGCCTGGCCGATTCCCAAAAACACCTCCGCCCCAGTTGCTGCCGGCAAGGTCCACACTGATATGGAAAAGGGCTTTATCAAGACCGAAGTGGTTTCATATGAGGATTTTGTTCAATCGGGCGGCTGGCAAAAGGCCCATGAGGCAGGCAAACTACGAACCGAAGGCAAGGACTATATTATTGGGGATGGGGATGTGGTGCACTTTTTATTTAGCAGTTAAATCCAAATGACAAAATCTCTCCGAGCCAGAGGCTCTCCGAGCCAGAGGCTCTCCGAGCCGGAGGCTCTCCGAGCCGGAGGCTCTCCGAGCCGGAGGCTCTCCGAGCCGGAGGCTC
>CAYYXM010000026.1:8308-8376 GCA_964475725.1 uncultured Candidatus Saccharibacteria bacterium
TCCGAGCCGGAGGCCCAATGTCAAATCAATGTCTAAATGACTCAATGTTAAAATTTGGATTTTGGATT
>CAYYXM010000027.1:0-8317 GCA_964475725.1 uncultured Candidatus Saccharibacteria bacterium
AAACGTTAAAAGTTTATAAGGAAGTGAACAGTGAAAACAATAAATCACAGCCATCGGCGTAATCACGATAAATCACAGCGAAGCGTAATCACAAATACAAACCGTGATTGGGTAGTGATAAATAGTGATTAAGTTGTTAAAAATGAAAAAAAATATTTCCGCTGTCATTATTGCCAAAAACGAACAAGAGAATTTGCTTAGATGCCTAAAGGCATTGGATTTTTGCCAGGAAATTGTCGTAGTAACTAATGGCGATTCCAAAGACAAAACTGGCGCAGTCGCTAAGAAATTAGGGGCAAGAGTTTTTAGCCATAAATTTTCCGGTTTCGGCCCTCAGAAAAATTATGCCATATCAAAAGCAAAAGGTGATTGGATTTTATCTTTGGATGCTGATGAGGAGATTTCAGCAAAATTGCACAGGCAAATTTTAAAGGCATTGGCTAGAAATAGTTATGATGGATTTTTCCTTTTGCGTCAATCCTGGTTTTTGGGTAAACCAATTAAACATTCTGGTTGGTTTCCGGAATATAAATTAAGATTAGTGCGCAAAAATTTGGCCAAATTTGATGATAATTTAGTCCATGAAGATATGCTGCCAGTTTTAAAAACTGCTAAGCTTTCTGGGTTACTCCTCCATTACAGCTATAGGACATTTTCTGATTATATTCAAAAAATGGTCCGTTATACCAATTTACAAGCTCGCCAAACTAGTGCCAATCCTTTTATCTTATTTTTAAAGCCATGTTTTCGCTTTTTTAAGATGTATTTTGCTAAACTTGGTTTTTTAGATGGTTGGCGGGGTTTAGTTTTGGCAATAATGTCGGCCTATTATGAACTTTTAGTTTTTGGCAAAGTCGCTGTTAAGAGAATAAAGAAGTCAGAATAAAGAATTAAGAATAATAATTAAGGATTTTCATATTCATGATTCATAATTCCAAATTCAAAATTCGTAACTCCCTGCGGGTGGGTATTGATATTTCTTCTCTTGTAGGGGAGAAAACCGGCTATGGGGCTTATGTTTTGAATTTGATTAAAAATCTCTCGCCTCTTGTTAGGAAGGCGGGAATTGAGATTATTAAACTTGGCCCGAAAAACCCTCGGCATCTTTCCTCGCTTTCCAGGATTTACTATGACCAAGTAATTTTACCCTATCTTGCTAAGAAAGCGAAAATTGATATTCTCCACCAACCTGGTTTTTCTGCGCCGCTGGCTTTCCGACCTTTAGTTTTGACCTTACATGATTTAAGAAGCTTGCAAACCAATGAAAAGATGGGCCCCGCCGCCAGCTTTTACTGGAAAAAGTGGTTGCCTTGGAGTGTCAAAAAAGCTGATATTATTATTTGTGATTCCCAGGCCACAAGAAATGATTTAGTCAGACTTTATCCTCAGACAGAATCTAGGGCCAAAGTAATATATCTTGGTGTTGACCAACAATTTTTTAAGACAATCCCGCAAGAGAAGATCGAAAAAACCCTAACAAAATATGAAATTATAAAATATAAAAGGTATAAAATTGACCAACCCTATTTTCTTTATTTGGGGTCACTTGCACCTGTAAAAAATATTCCTTTTTTAATTGATGCCTATCAAAAGTTTGCCTCAAAAATTCCCAATCCCCCGCTTTTAGTTTTAGCCGGCGCTGGTAAAATTAAGAGGGCCGAGAATGTCAAAATGCTTGGCTATGTTGAGGAAGATGAGAAAATTGCCCTCCTGCAAGGGGCCCAGTTATTTTTGTTTCCTTCATTATATGAGGGTTTTGGTCTGCCGCCGCTGGAGGCCATGGCCTCGGGCACGCCAGTGCTTTGCTCCAATAGTTCCTCTTTGCCCGAAGTTTGTGGCAAGAGCGTTTTATACGCCAATCCCAAAAGCCAATCAGAATGGGTTAAAAAAATGACTCTTTTCTGGCAGGATAAAAGCATGGGGGAGCATTTAATCAAAGCTGGTCGCAGGCAGGCCCAAAAATTTTCTTGGAGAGAAACGGCCAGACAAACCTTAGAAATTTATAAAGAAGTGAGCCCGCCTTCGCTAAAGCTTCGGCGGGCAAGCAAGGAGCAGTAAACAGTGAGCAAAATGCCAACAGCAATGTTAAATAAAATCTTACTTTTTGCCCTATCTTTAGCGGTTGCCATCTTTTTTGGTCTTTTGACTGTCCAATCTTTTACTATAACTTTAGCCCTGGCCCTGGCAATCCTTATTGGCTTGTTTTTAGTTGAGAAACCACATTGGGGCATTATCTTTGCCCTTTTGTCAATTTTAGTTGGTCAGCTTTTTAGGATTCCTTATGGCGAGGGCGGTGGCATAGTTTTATCTGATATTCTTTTGCCAGTCATTGTCTTAATCTATTTTTGGCGGCTGATATACTTTGGCAAAATACCCAAAAGTCCTCTCACCTTGCCCCTTTTATGGTTTATTATTATTGCCCTGGTCGGGCTTTTGGCAACGCTATCTATCTATACCGCCTCAGAAAATTTGGTGGCTGCCTTTTATCTTTTCCGGCTGATTATTTATACTCTTTTTTTCTATGTTGTTTTGGCCGAGGACAAATCTTATCAATTTTTAGATCTTTTATTTTGGATTGGCTTTGGCTTTGCTGTGGCAGGATTAGTTCAATATTTTATCTTTCCAGATCTATCAAAATTAGGACTAACTGGCTGGGATCCTCATTTCCAGCGAGTTTTTTCTACCTTTTTGGATCCTAATTTCGCCGGGGGCTTCTTGGCGATCTTAATTTTACTTGCCACAAGTTTATGGTTTTATGGTTTTTGGAAGGATAAAATTTTGCGGTTTGCTGTTTTTGTGCCAGTTTATTTGGCAGCATTTTATCTCACCTATTCCCGTTCCAGCTATTTAGCCTTGGCGCTGGGCCTTTTAATTTTGGGGCTAATAAAAGCCAGACGGATTGTTGTAATTCTTTTTGCCGCTGCCCTTATCTTTTTCTCAATTGTTCCTTTTGAAAAATTGCCCGAGCGATTTCAAGAGAGATTGTCTGGTATTACTAGTTTGGATCTAACTGCCCAAGCCCGCCTAAAATCCTGGCAGCTGGGCGGCAAAATCTTGGAAGATCATCTTTGGCTGGGTACTGGCTATAATCATCTTTACAGCGTCAAAGCAGAATATGATAAAACAGTGGCGCCGGGACACTCGGCCTTTGGCTTTGATAGTTCTTTTTTAACCATTGCTGTCGGGACGGGAATCCTGGGGATTATTCCTTTTATCCTGCTTTATATAATCATTTTTTATCAGGCAGTTGTGAAATACAAAAAAGGCAAGCCGCTCCAGCAGGGCATGGGTTTGGCCATGATAGCAATTATTCCAAGCCTGGTTGTGCATAGTACCTTTGTTAATTCTCTCCTTTATCCGCAACTGATGATTGTTTTGTGGTATTTGGCAGGGCTTTTATACAAAAATCCAAAGCTCAAATCTCAAATGTCAAATGAAACCCAAAGCCCAAATGTCAAAAAATTTGGCATTAAAGCATTGAAGCATTGATTTGTCATTTGGATTTTGTCATTGGGATTTCGTCGTCGACGAAGGAGTAAAAAACTACAATGATTTATCTTTTATCCCTAATTTTATTTTTAGCCCCCTTCTATATCTTTAAGTTTTCAGTTTTTTCTATACCGACAACTGTTTTAGAGATCTTGATTTATCTGGCTCTTTTAGTTCGGCTCTTGGTATGGATTAAGGATAAGAGGGCGCCAAAATTGCCCAGTTGGCCTTTTCTTTTGGCAATTGGTGCTTTTATTGTTGCCGCTGGAATTTCTATTTACACCGCCAAAGACAGAACTATTGCTTTGGGTATTTTTAAAGGTTGGATTATTGATCCAATTATTTTCTTCTTTTTAGTTTATGATGCTTTGAAAACTAAACGAGATGTCATCATTTTGGCAACTTCTTTCATCGCCTCAGCTTTATGGGTAGGGCTCTGGGCGCTTTTGCAGTATTTTGGGGTAGTTTCTTTACTCTTTTACCAAAAACAGGACCCCGGCTCTTTTTTGCCTTACTTAGAGCAAAAACGGATTTTCGGTCCCTTTAATTCACCCAACTTTTTAGCGATGTATCTTGTGCCAGCTTTTATCTTTTGCCTGGCAATTTATAGAGAAGGAAAAAATAAATGGTATTTAGGTTTGGCTGCCTTTGTTCTTTTAGTTTTAATTTTATCCCTCTCTTATGGTGCCTGGCTGGCGATGGGAACAACTTTGATTCTCCTTTTAATCTTGGAAAAAAGATGGCGCAAATGGCTTTTATTAATTGTTCTAGCGGGGGCAATTTTATTGGTAACTCAATGGCACTCGCCAAAATTTACTCAGCTTTTTAACTGGCAAAACCGCTCCACCACCCTCTCCCGCTGGCAAATCTGGCAAACTTCAGGGCTCATTATCAAGGATTACCCAATTTTAGGCATTGGCTTAGGTCAATTCCCAGGCGCCTATAATAAATATATTGGAAAGATTGCCTTTCCGCCCCTGGAATGGTCACCGCCCCAGCCCCACAATTTATACCTAGCACTTTTGATTAATATGGGTATTTTGGGACTGGTTAGTTTTATAGGCCTGGTTGTTTTAGGGCTTTGGCGCTTTTGGAAAAATCCTTATTTATGGTTTATTGCTCCACTTTTTGCGCTCTTAGTCCATGGTTTAATTGATACGCCTTATTTTAAAAATGATTTATCGCTGATTTTCTGGTTTCTCATTGGCATAGCCGCCATAAGTCAAAAGTCCTCCTACGGGCTTACTGTCAAAGGCCTGCCTGCCGGCAAGGCAGGGATTACATCCTCTACTGACAGTGCGGGCTTTGGCGGACGCAACAGAATTATATCAAATAAAATTAAGGAATTGCGGAGAAAAAAATGAAAATCGGCATTGACGCTCGGTTTTTTCGCCGATCTACTGGCGGGATTGGTCGCTATACCAGAAATCTCTTAAAATATATCCTTTTAGCCGATAAAAACGATCAGTTTATTGTCTTTTTAACCCCGGCTGACAGGCAGGAATTTGATTTGAAGGCAGAGAATTTGAAAAAGAGAGTTGTTGATATTGACCATTATTCCCTCAAAGAGCAATCCCACCTGCCTTCGGTTATTAAACGTGAGAAGCTGGATTTAATCCACTTTACTAATTTTAACCATCCTATTTTTTATCGGGGGCCTTTTATTGTCACTATCCATGATTTAACCATGGTTTTATACCCGGCAAAAGGTAGACAGATTTCTCCGCTCCATCGATTGCCCTTTGTGACGGTTTTCAAAAACGCCCTCCGGCGCTCTTCTAAAATTATTACTCCCTCCAAATCTACGGCTGATGATTTATATAAATACTTCGGCACGGATCCGGAAAAAATCATTGTTATTCCAGAAGGAATTGAACCATATTTTCGGCCAGTTGATAGTAAAGCGATTAAATCTAAAGAGATTGAACTGCAGCATCGGCTCGGTATTGAGCGACCTTATCTTTTATTTGTTTCCCAGTGGCGGCCGCATAAGGGTATTGGCGAGCTCTTGGATGCCTTTGAACTAGTCACTAAACGCTATAAGATACCTGTTAATTTAGTTTTAGTTGGCTCGCCCAATCCAAATTTCCCCCAAATTACTACCAAAGTTGAAAAGATTGTGGCAAAAGCAAAAAAATGGCGCATTTTTACGCCTGGTTTTGTCGAAGAGGAAGATCTCCTCTTACTTTATCAATTAGCCGATGCTTTTGTTTTACCCTCTTTTTATGAAGGTTTTGGCCTGCCAATTTTAGAAGCAATGGCCTCTGGTGTGCCAGTGATCTGCAGCAAAAACTCCTCTTTACCAGAAGTTGCAGGGGATGCTGTCCAATATTGCGATCCCTATCGCTATCCTACAATTGCCAAAGCGATCGCCCAGGTGTTGACCAACAAGCAATTATCCAATAAATTAAAAGCGGAAGGGCTTAAACGCTGTAAACAATTTACCTGGAGTAAATGTGCCCAAAAGACACTGGAAGTATATAAAGAAATCCCAATGTCAAAATCCAAATGACAAATCAATGCTTAAATCTGAACAATGTGAAGATTCAAGGTTCTGCCGAAGGCAGGTTCTTAAATGCTTTAATGTCAAATTTTTTTGGATTTTGGATTTTATTTGACATTGGAGCTTTAGATTTTGGATTTAATTTAACGGAGGAAATGTGAACATCTTGTATTATGTCTTAGGTATGGGAGGTTTGGTTCTCTTGTATGCTTTGCTTCTCATTTTAAAGGTTTTAAAACAGCCAGCCGGCACACCGAATATGGAAAAAATCGCCCTGGCTATCCAAAAGGGCGCCTCGGTCTATCTTGCCCGGCAATACAAAGTAGTAGGCATCGTGGCAGTGATGGTAGCAATTATTTTGTGGTTAGCGCTGGGTTGGAAGACCTCGGTTGGCTTTTTGATTGGCGCCTTTTTATCTGCTCTAGCCGGCTATATTGGCATGACCATATCAGTTCGGGCTAATGTTCGGGTAGCTGAAGCAGCCAAAAAGGGGCTCAAACCGGCCCTGAATTTAGCTTTTCAGGGGGGGTCAGTGACTGGTTTTCTGGTGGCATCTTTAGCCCTTTTGGCCCTTACTGGTTTTTATCTCGCCACCGGTGATTTAAAGGCCTTGGTTGGCTTGGGTTTCGGAGGGTCTTTAATCTCCATCTTTGCCCGGCTGGGAGGAGGAATTTTCACCAAAGCAGCTGATGTCGGGGCTGATTTGGTTGGTAAAGTGGAGGCCGGTATTCCCGAAGATGATCCTAGAAATCCGGCTGTCATTGCTGACAATGTCGGCGATAATGTTGGCGATTGCGCTGGCATGGCAGCGGATTTATTTGAAACCTATGTGGTAACGGGTTTGGCGGCCATGCTTTTGGGCCATCTTTTATTTAAACAAGATGTTTTGATTATTTACCCCTTAGTTTTGGGCGGCATAACTTTGATCGCCGGAGTTATCGGCAGTTGGTTTGTCAAACTTTGGGGCAAAAAAATCATGACAGCGCTATACCAAGGATTGATTGTTACTGGTATTCTTTCCATTGTTGCTTTCTATCCTGTCTCTAAATCACTTTTAGCCGATACTTCTTTGAACATTATCAATATCTATATCTGCGCCATCATCGGGATTGTTATTACAGCCCTGATGATGCTCGTAACCGAATATTATACTTCCACCCATTATTCTCCAGTCCAAAGATTATCCAAGGCCTCTCAGACAGGCCACGCCACCAACATTATTGAGGGATTGGCATTGTCTATGCAGTCAACTGGCTTGCCGGTTTTGGTCATCATTGCTGGTATTTTTGTCAGTTTCTTTTTAGCTGGTTTATATGGAGTAGCTATTGCTGCTTTCGCCATGTTGTCGCTCACCGGCATTATTGTCGCCATTGATGCTTATGGGCCAATTACGGATAATGCTGGCGGCATTGCTGAAATGGCTGGTTTGCCCCAAAAGGTGCGTGATGTTACTGATCCTCTGGATGCTGTCGGCAACACCACCAAGGCAGTCACCAAAGCCTATGCCATTGCCTCGGCAGGTTTAGCAGCCATTGTCCTTTTTGCCTGCTATATCCAAGAAATAAAAGAGGCTGAGACAGGATCACTTGCAATATATACTTTTGATTTATCTGACCACCGGGTATTGATTGGGTTATTTATCGGTGGTTTATTACCTTATCTTTTTGCCTCAATGGCTCTGCGCTCCGTTGGCCGGGCAGCCGGAAAAGTTGTCGAGGAAGTTCGCCGCCAATTTAGGGAAATTAAGGGGATTTTGCGGGGCCAAGCCCAGCCAGATTATTCCAAAGCCGTTACCTTAGTCACTGCTGCTGCCCAGAAAGAGATGATTTTGCCCGCCCTTTTGCCTGTTTTAACTCCCATTGCTGTTGGCTATATTTTGGGCATTGAAGCCTTGGGTGGCTTACTTGTCGGCACCATTATTACTGGTATTTTTGTGGCCATTTCCATGACAACCGGTGGAGCGGCTTGGGATAATGCCAAAAAATATATTGAAGAAGGTAATTTAGGCGGCAAAGGCAGCTTTGCCCACGAGGCGGCTGTTACCGGTGACACGGTTGGCGATCCTTACAAGGACACAGCCGGTCCAGCCATTAACCCCATGATTAAGGTTGTTAATATTGTGGCATTACTTCTGGTGGGACTGCTACTTTAAGTTAAAAGTAAAAAATTAAATGTTAAAAGAACAGCTGAAAAGAGAAATTAATAAATCCAAAGCTCAAATGTCAAATGAAATCCAAAATCCAAAATCCAAAATTTGGACATTGAGATCTTTAGACATTGATTTGACATTGGGCCTCCGGCTCGGAGAGCCTCTGGCTCGGAGAG
>CAYYXM010000028.1:0-8040 GCA_964475725.1 uncultured Candidatus Saccharibacteria bacterium
AAGATTGGGTTTGGGTTGTGTAATTTGCATAATCATATTTTAGCAAAAAAATCCTCCTTTGGGAAGGGGGAAAGAGATTAGCAATAATCACCATTTGCGCTGGAAGGTCCTGGTAGCAAGCAACTGCCCGTCAACATAGGCACGTAGAGTGTACTGGCCGGGCGGATACAAAATCCCATATATCTTGTTCCAGTCCACCCACCTAAAGCTACCGCCAGGAATTTCTCGCTTTTGACTAAACCAATACTCGCCGCCGGGAATATACCACCTTAATTCATAGTGATGATTACCGGATGGAAGAGAGGCACAGACATAAGCATAGATGCATTCAGTCATATTAAAAACATCTGTTGGATAGCGAGGTCTATCGGTCGGGAAGGTGCCCTTGTCGTATTCGTAGGGATCATTGGCTCCGATAACGATTTTAATCCAAGGGGGTGGAGGAGGGGAAGGAGTGGGAATTGGCGGCCGATCAAGGATGACAAACTGAAATTGTGGCCCCATAACCTGACCGGGCGAGTAAATACACAGGGTATGCAGGCCTTGAGACAGTTCTGGCAAACGGAACTGATAGGAAAGCGTGTTAGTAGTCAACGGCACGATGATGTGTCTTTGACTGGAACCTGGCAGCTCTACCCCATCCAGTAAAAGTTTTATCTCTTTGTCAGCAAGGAGAGGATTGGGCCAAACGATGCCAAAGGATATCTTTATTGGTTGTTGATCGGTATAAATCTCGTATTCTTCATCTCCCAATGGGTAGAAGCCGGCAGGTGTGGGAAAGGAAATATTCTCAACTTTTCCACTCCAGGCCGAGGCATAACTTTTGCCAGAAAGAATCCCGTTGATGAGATCATTTCTATCAATCCCATCAGCCTGGATGAAAGTATAATTATGCTTTAACCCAACTTCTGTGTAATGCATATCGTTGCCGCAAGTAACGGCAACACCTGGCAAGAAGATATCGGGCCGCCAACGAAGAAACTGCTGGTACAAAGCCAGTTGGATTTCTTCCTTGGCACGAGGGGAAGGATGGAAGAATTCAATTGCATCAATGGGTGAAAAAAGTGGACCGTCGGCCTCGGGTGAATCAATGGTTTTGTAAGATGGAAAGTCAAAAGGCGGATTCCAGAGGGAAGGATGGGCAATAACAACGGCGATGGGCTGCTTTGATTCATCAAGACGGAATTGATCCCAAAGGATCTGGAGGACTGGTATTTCATCTAAGGGCCGATAGGGCAGATACCAATACTTGGCCGGAACAGACAAACCCGCATGAGGGTCCCCCTCTTGGTCTAATCCCAAAAGAAGCATGTGACGGGAGAGTTTATAGTCGCTACAGGGAAACTCAATGCCAGGGATTATTAAAGGTCGGCCTTTTGGGGAAAGTTCTTGGCAATGATAGACATAGGTATCATAGTAGTTAGGATTAGGATGACGGTGGGCTACAGGAGAGTGAAATTCAGGAAAAATGAAGTTGGCCCCAATGGAATGGTCGACATCTTCGCCAAAACAATCCACATGATCAGTCATAAAAATGAAATCCAGGCCCAGTCGGCTACCTTCCTGCCAAATTTCATCCAAGCTGACTGAACCATCTGAGTAGGTGGAGTGGCAATGGATTATTCCCTTATACCACTGGGCAAGACAGGCAGAAGTTGAACAAACCAAAACTGCCAAAATAATCAGCACTGCGACCAACCAGACCTTGCGCATTTTGCCTTCCTCCTTTGAGTTGTCAAGGTGCGGGTTATCTGTAGATTGTTCTATAGAAAAAATCCCCCTTTGGGAAGGGGGAAGGGATGGTTTGGAGAGAAAGAAAAATCAGGGAAGGATAGTAAACCCGATCAACCCACTGCCCCCGCTGGTGGTCCCCTGATAACTCCACGAGCCCTGATAGACCCCAGTTTGGGCATCGCCGATATTAATCAGAGGCTCGTAATCCAAAAGCCAAGGGCCTGGGGAGTGACGGGTTTGTCTTTGAATGCTCTTGACCAGCTTCCCATCCGGCGAGTTAAGGGTAATCTCCAGACGGCCCGGTTGCTCAGGAGCTGGATAAATAATAAAACAAACGCAAATCTTGTCAGAAGGCGAGAGTTCTCCCTTGGAAAAACGGCCCTGGTAGGAAGGATAGAATAGATTATCTGCTTGTTGGCACCATTTTTCCAGGTCGGGATGGAAAAGACATGACCCTGCTCCGCTACAAGAACCAATCTGAGAGTTATCTGGTGGAAAGTAATCACGATGCAAAAAAACTGGTTCATCTACTACTTCCACCCGGTTTGGGGAGGTAACATAAAGCAACTGACCGGTGGAAGCATCACGAACAACCAGATTGTAGATATGCCAATCGGTCTGTCTAATCAAACGAAGCTCAAAAAAATCGTCCAGAAATACTTCCTCTTTGCCGGCCTCAACCGATCGGAAGGTTGTCTCCAGAAACTCGCCATCCCGCATCATCACTAAAGCTTTTTGACCTTGATGAAACTGGTTATTGCAAGTAATACGCACAACTTCAGAACCAACATATTGTCGCCTTGTCGGGCAACCGCCGAGAAAGAGCTGACCGCTATCTATTTTTACCCCCAAACGGCCGGCTGCTGTCCGCCCCAGACGAAAGGCCTCAATAACTGCCTCCTCGGCCTTTCTTGCCTCGGCTAAAACATCAAGCCGAAGTGGAATTGCTTTTCCTTCCAGATAAGGGATTTGAGAAGATGCTACAACGTAGGTGGTGTAAGAAAAAGGTTCTGACTGCGGACCCAAATGATAGTCGCAGTCAGAATAAAGAGTAAGGTGTCGACTAGGATCTTGTCGAAGATTTGTGAGCTTTTGGATGAGAAGATTTTCGTCTAAGCTCTCGTGGTTGCTACCAGGGTAGAAGAGACCAAAGCCATCGATATCCATCAATAACCCCGGGTCATAACGGTAATCAGACAATTCCCAAGGGGTTAGGCTGGCTTGTCCAACAGTAGTGGAATAAGGATGGGCAGCCAGAACCGGCAAATTACAACGCCGTAAAACCTGATGGACTTCTCCCAGCTCTATCCGGCCATTAGTATTTAAGTCCCATTTCTGGTTAGGATTGGGACCGGTGAAGCTAATGAAACCAGCCTCTATCAACGGCCTGATGCTCAAAACAAGAGTGTGGGCAACTGATTGGTCACCTTCCCGACTCCATGGGGTGGCTATTTCTGCTCCCGGTAAAACTAAAATCTTTCCGTTGGCAGTAATTTGATCACAAACTTCAAGATACTGCTTAACTCCCACCAGTTTGTAATTGGTATATTTATAACCCGCTTTATCGGTTGAGTTGATCTGCTCCAGATGGGGAGTGGCGACCATTATCTGGTAGCACAGGGAGTTTAACTCTTCAGCCAACTGCTGGTAAGGAACAAAGCCATCCGAAAAGGGATCATGGATATGAACTAATGCTTTATACTGCCTTGACCAGCAATAGGCTGGTTGAGAGGAAAAAACAATCAACAACCCAACCAGAAGCAAGAGAGACAACCGTTTCATCCACCATTCCTCCTTCTATTTGTCAAGGTGTCTCCACCCATAGGGCGGAGCTGGTCGTCAAAACTGCTTTTTTAGGCAGTTCCAACGTCAATTATTTTTTGCTTTTGGAGACCTTGGTGGTTTTCTTGGTGGTTTTTACGACTTTGGTCGCTTTTGTGGTTTTAATGGTTTTGATGGTTTTGGTGGTTTTGGGAGCTTTGGCGGTTTCCTTTTTACTGGTCTCCTTACTTTTGGGTTTTAGGGAAATTTTATGGGCCTCTGGTTCAATAGCTAAAATTTCAAAATCATATTTTTCACCTTCTTTAAATAAATCTTCTGGCTTGGATTTATCTAAAACTGAAATATGAACTAATCCTTCTAAATTTTCTTTTAATCTGACAAAAGCGCCGTAAGGAGTAATTTTGGTCACTTCGCCTTTGACTTTATCGCCAACTTTTAGTTTTTTTACTTCTTCCTGCCAAGGATCTTTTTGCAACCGTTTGATGGAAAGTGATACTCGTGGCCCTTCAATGGCAATAACTTCCACCTCAACCTCATCGCCGACTTTATATAATTTTTTCAAATCCTCCACTCTATCCCAAGAAACCTCAGAAATATGAACCAGTCCTTCTAGCCCGCCAACATCAACAAATAAACCAAAATTAACTAAACCAGTTACTTTACCCTTTAATCGCTGGCCAATTTTAAATTGTTTAACTTTTTCTTCCTGTTCTTTATCACCGGCTGCTTTTTCAGAAAAAATTAGTTTATTTTGAGCTCGCTCAAAACTTAGCACTTTCACCGTTAAAAATTGGCCAACAAAACGCTGGAGCTTTCTTAAAATTTCACCAGTGTTGCCGCCAGGTACGCGGGGATAATGGGAAGGGGAAAGTTGGGACAAAGGTATAAAGCCTTCCATATCGCCATAGACCACCAAAAGCCCACCCCGATTAGCTTCTTTGACCATAACTTGCAGCGGGTCACCAGTTTCTAATCTATTTTGCAGGGTTTTATAAATCCGTTCTTTATCGGCTCGCCGCAACGATAATATCACCATACCATCATCATTTTCCTGAACGAGTACATAGGCCAAAATTTTATCACCCGGTGCAATATCAGAAATTGTTGTTGACATTTCTTTGGCCGGGATAACTCCTAAATTAAGTTTGCAGACATTAACAATGATACGGCTTTTGGAAACAGATAAAACTTCCACCTCTACCAAATCGCCTTGCCGGTAGGGGACAAGGTTAACACTTTGGGCTGCTTCATCTATTGTCAGCTCTTTAGTCACTTTCTCCTCTTTTTACTAGTTGGCAAATATTGAATAAATCTTGTTTGCTTTTGAGAATGTTTAATTTTGGTCGGCAAAACTCGGATAAAATAGTAGAGTAAATATCCTCCCCAAATAATAAAGCCGGCGACAAGCAAAGCCAACATTAGCCGGCTGGCAAGATAGGGGAGTGTTTCAAAGCGGAAAAAGAGCAAAACCAAACCTAATATACCAAAAGTTAGAAAAAAGTTCAATAGTTTTCCGCGGGTCTCAAGATAAGGAGGATATTTTTGGGAAAGATGTCCTAGCCACACCCATTCCCCTGCCCCAAAAATTATAAAAAAAACAAATATACCCAATAATATATATAATGTTTGGGTGGATGGCGCTGACGGATACGGATCAGCCAGATAATTCCAATCAAAAAATTTAGTAAAATCAAACATAATTTTTAATTTTTATCTTTAAATTATTTTTGGTGCCTGGGGGCAGAATCGGACTGCCGACACCAGGTTTTTTCCGCCTTCGCTAAAGCTACGGCGGACCAACCGAAGATTTGGTGCTGGGGGGCAGAATCGAACTGCCGACTCCAGGTTTTTCAGACCTGAGCTCTACCACTGAGCTACCCCAGCGAAGGTTGGCACACCTGTGCTCTACCACTGAGCTACCCAGGCGCTTCGATAAACTCATTCTTTATCTTAACTATTTTTATTGCTATTGTAAAGATATGAAAAGATTAAAAAATCTTTTTTTAGTCCTTTGGCCATGGCTTTTGGTCTATGGTATTTTATGCTGGATCTTGCCGCCCTGGCTTTTATTCAATCAAACCCCTACTGTCGGCGGTGATTTGGGCAGTCAAGGCGCCGCCTTATATTTATGGCTAAAACAGATTTTCCCCCATTTTTCTGGCTGGACTTTTTCCTGGTATTTTGGCATGCCGCTTATGGCCTTTTATTTCCCCATCCCCTTTTATATTGCCGCAATTTTAGCCAAAATCTTTGGTGGCGCCATTGGTTTCAAGCTGGCCTATATGGGCGGGGTTTGGCTGGCTCCTTTTTGTTTTTACTTTTTTGCTAAAAAAGCCAAATTGCCTATGCCTCAAACAGCCGTCCTCTTTTCCCTCTTACCGCTCTTTCTCAAATCCAATACTATTGTCGGCGGTTCAGTCCAATCAGTTTTTTGCGGTGAGTGGACTCATATGTGGAGCTTGAATTTTTTGCTCTTATTTTTGGGTTTTGCCTTGGCTCGGGAAAAATGGTGGCTGGCTGGAATATTTCTGGCCTTCTCTTTATCCAGCCATATTTTAACACTACCTTTTATTGCTATGGCGATTTTAGCAATGCTAATTTTAGAGAAAGGTAAAAACTGGCTTTATCTGCTGTTGGCCTGCCTTTTGGCTGGTGCGATTTTATCACCTTGGCTAATTCCTTTTGTTCGCTATCATCAATTTTCTGCCATTACTGGTTACGGTGGAGGCCAGGAACTTTATCGCTATTTATATCAAGACATTATCATACCAATTGCTGCTGCGCTGGCATTAATACAAAATTACAAACAAAAATGGGTTTGGTTTCTTTTAGTTATGACTTTATGGCCGCTCGCCCTTTGGCAATTTTTCCCACAAAATTATGGGATTTGGTTGGCCCGCTTTTTTGGCTATTTTTACTGGTTTTTATTTTTACTGGCAAGTCAGTGTTGGCTTTTCCAAAAATTTACCAAAATCAATTACGCCCTGGGCAGTCTAATTGTTTTGATATTTTTCTTTGCCGGTCTTTTAACTTCTTCCAATGGCGATTTAACAATGAATTATAAATATGCGGTCCATGCGCCAAAATATTCCGATGCAACTTATAGATTGATTGATGATCTTAATAAAAAATATTTGCCCGCCGACCTGTCCGCCGAAGATTCAGCGAAGGCGGGAGTCTTGGCGAAGGCGGGTCCACCTCGGTTGATTAATGAATATAATGATAGCGTTAATAATTTCCACTCGCCCCGCGGTTTTGAAATGTTGCCAATGTATGCACCCATTGATTATGTTGGCGGGTTGTATGTTGAGTCAGCTTTGTCGGCTGGAACGTTTTTCACCCTGCAGGCGGAGATTTCCGAGGCCAAATATCAAGTCGGCAATTATTTTCCAGCGCTCGTCAATTTAAATAATTTATCGGCCGAGGATGCCTATGATGATTTAAAATTTATGGGAGTAAAATATCTGGTGGCCAATAAAATGGCGTCTTTT
Source organism: uncultured Candidatus Saccharibacteria bacterium (assembly GCA_964475725.1). Taxonomy (GTDB): domain Bacteria; phylum Patescibacteriota; class UBA1384; order CAYYXM01; family CAYYXM01; genus CAYYXM01. The sequence continues at coordinate 7,008 of CAYYXM010000028.1, forward strand.
TTTGAGGGAGAGCCGGCCAATTTTAAACTTTTGGAAAAATATGATGAGGATACGGTTTTGTTTGAAGTGATTGATACTGACCTAATTGTTTCGCCGGTTTTAACCCAGCCAGTTGTGCTGGCCTCTCAATTAACCCAGCACCAGCGCCAGGATATTGGGCTGAAATGGCTAGTGGAAAATCAAGAAATCCCGTTGATTTTTGGGCAGGGCGATTCCTCTTGGGCGACAATTCAAAACTACGATGAAATAAAAAATATGGCGCCTCAATCAATTACCGGTGCCGAGGATGTAAAGGTTGAGTACAAGATTGATAAAGATAAAATTGTAATTAAAACTAATAAACCCGGTCTTCCGCTCTGGGTCAAAGTTTCCTATTTCCCCACCTGGCAGGCAGAAGGTGGAAAGTTATATTATGCCGCACCATCTGTCATGATTGTGGTGCCAGAAAAAGAAGAAGTAGTACTCAAAATTTAATTTTTTACGAGAACTTTTTCAAAATCTTGGATAATAAATTTCTGGCCTTTTCTAATAACTTTATGTTCCTCTTTTTCCAAAAGTTTCCTCTGCGCCTCTACCCCACCGGGATATTTTTCGTTGATTGTGCCATCAGATTTTAGAGTCCGCCAGTAGGGGATTAAGGGCTTGCCTTGTTTGTGTAAATCCTCGGCTGCATTGGCGGAAATAACGGAAAAAATCCCACAAGTTATCGGGCAACCGATAGTGGCTTTGTGTTTTTTAGCAATCATCTTTCGTATTTGATTAACAGTAGTCAGTTTACCCTTGGGCACTTTGGCCATAATTTCATAAACTTCCCTGGGGGCCGGAATAGCCACAGTGCCGGTTCCCCACCTTGTTGTCAACTTCCCTTCAATTTTTTCTACTTTGGGCAGGCCATGGGTTTCATTTAATTTTTCGATCCATGTTTTTCGTTGGTACATATTTTTCCTTTTAATGGTGGGCGGTGGGGGATTTAAACCTCCGACCTCCTGCGTGTAAAGCAGGCGCTCTAACCAACTGAGCTAACAGCCCTCCT
>CAYYXM010000029.1:0-8037 GCA_964475725.1 uncultured Candidatus Saccharibacteria bacterium
TAAAATTATTAAGTCCTTACAAGCTCAAAGACCGGTTATTATGTATACTGGCTGGTATGGAGGTCATGTTTGGGTAATCAGAGGATTTTCGAGAACAGGTCCTTCTGACCCCAACCCAATTTTCTATTACAATAGTCCAATGCCAAATAACGTCTGTAATCAGGGCTCCTTCACCTGGCAGCAAATTTTAGATCAAGGCCCTCATCCAAATCTTGGGCGGTTAATGATTTATCATGGCATAATCCAATGATAAAAAAATCTCAAAAAATTTTTATTGCCTTTTGGGTTTTCATTATTATTGGGATTTTAATTTATTGCTTGATTTATTTTTTCTCAAACCGACAAATTGTATCACCAAATAATATTAATCAAATCAGTCAGGAAGAAGTGTTAGATTTCAAAATCATAAAGAATGGTTTTGTCTGGCTGGAAAAAGCCAAAAACTCCTCTCAATATTTTCTTTACCAAATTTCTTCTCAAGGCACGCCTAAACTTATTAATCAATGGAGTTTTCCGGCTAAAATAAATCGGGTCTGGCTCTCTTGGAAAGGTGATAAAGTTATGTTTCAATTATTTAACGATCAAGAACAATTAGAATATACTTATTACGATGTAAAGGGACAAAAAGACAACACTCTTTCAATTAAACCCGATCAATATAATTTTGTCGGGTTTTTTCAAGACGATCTCTTATGGAGCGCAAGCGAAAACAAAGAAACAGTATTTTCTAAAACTTCCCTCAATTCTCCCAATGACCTCAAAGAAGTAAAAAGATTTAAAAATTTAACTAATTTTTATATCCAACCAAACAATCCAGCCAAAATAGTGCTGAAAATTAATAAAGAAAACGAATCCAATGCCGAATTTATTATTTTTAATCCTTTGTCTAACGAAATCAGGCCCTTGTATTCCACTAAAGAACTTTTGCCAATTTACAATTCAACTGATTATTATTTAATTCAACAAGAAAATGATTATAAAATTTATGATGCTAAAAATAAACGAACTATTGGTTTGCCCTCCCAACCGTCAGTTTTGGCTGGTTTTATACAATTTTCTATTTTCCAAAAACCAAAGAATATCTTTTATTTTAAAACTGGCCAGATTATTCAAGAAAAAACACCTTCTTTCCCAAGACATACTGTTACCAGTTTATTCGTTTATAACTTTAATTCCCAAAAAGAAACCAAAGTATGGGACTCGCCCTTGCCTGATGAGCTAATGCCAGAGATATTTTATCTTGATTCCAGTTTTAAAAATCTTTACTTTGTTACCCACAATAAGCTCTATAATGCTAAAATACGCTAAATGACATCGTGTCCCGCTTAGCGAGACGGTACCTGCCTGTCCCGATTGTCGTTAGGCAGGCGGCAAGGCGGGTTTTTTGTTTGTAACAAGCAGAGCTTGTATCTCTGCCCTGAAGAGCAGAGTATTATACTCACAAAATAAAAAGAAGGCGCTGCAAGTCAGCTGACTTGCAGCGCCCTTTTGTGGGTGACTACTTCGCCGTTGGCTCGTCCTTGGGGACAAACTCCCGCCGAACGATTTTACCACCGGCGCTGTAGCTGTATTCGTACCTCACCTGGATCCCCCCGGCTCTGGGGTTCGTTAAATAAATATCCCATCCCGCCCTCTCGACGTAGACTGCTACCACGTTGTCGGTCGGGTGCTGGCGGCGGTACTCCCGAAAAGAGGGAATGGCCTGCCGCCACCACGACTGGGTGTAGGCCTCCTTGAACGGAGGCCAAAATGAAACCTGTCCAGGGAACAATCCCCGGATCTCCTTCTCCACATCCATTTCTTGGACCGGGGAGGTGGAGGTGATTGGCGCCGTTGGCATTGTCGTCAGCGTCTTCGGCTTCTCGACTGGCTGCTCTTTGCAGCCATACGCCAGAATGAAAGCCAGAAATACCATAAGAACTACTACCAGACTCCTCATCTTAGGTACGCCCCCTTATTTTGGATAACCCTATTATATCACAAAATCACCCTTTTGTCAAGAGGCGAAGTAGAACAGAGTACACTTCACCCCGCAGACCCCGCATATGACATTCCACGTGACCGAATGTAATTCGCGTAAGTTAGGAAGTCGTTGTAGCAGGGTCAAACCCGTTTCCCCACCAAAAGTGAATAGTATAAAAAACACCCGCCACGGCGTAGTGCTTTGGCGGGTTAGTTATGGGAAGGATTAACTGGTTGTCTCGCCCTCCCTGCAATGGAGATTGCAGATAAGGCCAATTGGAGGGCATGAAGGGTTTGACGAGTATCAACATTTGCAGTTTGAATGCCCCTAGGTAGCTGGGATAGAACTTTCTGAACTTTTTTCTGGGGCCAATCGACAAAGACGACTGCCTCTATTTCCTTTTGTACAATTCGATGGTTGATCGTCGGACCGTAGAGAAGTGTGCAAAGACTAACCATTATCTCATCTGGTTCTGAACTTGTCATATCCTGGTCGGGCGGCTGGATAACCAATAAGCTGTCAAGAAGCTCCTCTGCCGATTCCGGTGGAACAACAAACAGGACTCGCAACCTTCTCACCTCCCTTTCGGTAACTAATATAGCACAGGTTTGGCCCTGCGTCAAGATCACAGAGCCAATTTCCTATTTGTATACATCTGGACCAAATATCTTATAAACTATCAATTCGTCTTTGCCATCGTTTAAGATTTCGTGGTTTGCTGCCCCTTCATAACTGACAAATAATTCGTCTCTATTGGGGTTCCCTTCTACAATCCTTGTGCCGTTGATACTACCTTTGCCTCTCCAGACTAGAAGCAAAAATGCTCCTTGTTCGTTTTCCTTTATCTTTTTGCCCGGGGCAATCCTTATTTCTTTACCGGAAAATTTTCGACTTTTCTTAGGATTATATATCCAATATTTTTTAACTGTCTTATCTGCTGCTATAATTGCCGGAATAATATGATATTTTCGGTAAAATTCCGGGTCAGTGCAGACTTCCCAATCTATTAGTTCTATTGCTTCTTCTTCTGTCTTGGGGCCATTAAGGAGGCGTTGTTTTTTAGACAATAATTGGCCATTGACCACAGGCTGGAATATAGATGCGACATCTGACTCCTCCTGAGCCTCCAAAGTTAAGGCAGTGCCTGGTGCATGGATTACACCTGCAGGAATATGAAAACCCTCTCTGGCATTGAGTCTATAAGCCGGGGATAAGTCAAGGACTTTATCGTCATTCCATCTTTTTAAGATTAGTAAAAGTTCCTCTTTGGTGACATCTGGATGTATGCCTAGGTGTGAGTATGGCAAGCGACCGCTATTAGGATGCTCTAAATAATAGTAAGCTTCTTCTTTGGGGTTCATCCCCCAATATTTTCGGGCATGTTTTTCTCTTGCATGAAGATGCCAAGGAATGAGTCTGCCTATATCAAGGATTTTTGTCAGAACACCAAATCGATTGTTATGTAATTTAGCATATTTTGCACCCAACATTCTTTCTGGAGCCAATTGAAGAGCATCTTTCAAAAAGAATTTTACATTTTTTATATTAACTTCACTCAAACCTTCATTTTTTATTTGCATAGGTCCACTGGCAACTACTGAAGAACACATCCAACGTTCACACAGCCATCCTCTTTTGCCAAGAAAATATTTTTTAATTCCTAATCTGCCCAGACCTGGATAGGAAGTTCTTGCCACAAAAGTCGGCTTCATCCTTAGAATGCCCTTTTTTCGATCTAGTTCGTTATTAAGAATAGTTGCTAAATTATGAGTTCTATTCATCTTTCTGTCTCAAGATCACCGAATGAGTTTTTCTCTAAAATAATCCGGGAGCTGGTCGATTTTGATCCTTTCTTGCTCCATTGTATCGCGATCCCGAACAGTAACATCCTTCTGCTTCAAGCTGTCATGATCAACGGTCACACAATATGGTGTGCCAATTTCATCTTGCCGGCGGTAGCGGCGGCCAATAGAACCAGTTTCGTCATATTCTACCAACCAATTTTTTTGTAGTTCTTTATAAATTAATTTGGCCAGTTCTGGTAATTTATCTTTCTTAATCAATGGAAAAACTGCTATTTTGACTGGCGCAATGGCAGGATTTAAATGTAAGATAATTTCTTTTTCGTGAGTCACTTCGGTGGTGGTAGTACGCGGTTTACTTTCCTCAAAGGCATCAATCAAAACTGCCAACATCAATCGCTCAATACCTATTGTCGGTTCAATAACATAAGGGGTGAATTTCTTGCCTGTTTCTTGATCAAAATATGAAAGATCTTTGCCGGATTTGCTTTGATGGGTTTTGAGATCAAAATCAGCACGGTTAGCAATACCAGCTAATTCTTTCCAGCCGAAAGGAAAATTATACATTATATCTATTGTCTTTTTGGAATAGTGGGCCAAAGTTTCTTTGGGATGCTGGTAAAGTTTGAGATTTTCTTTTTTAATTCCCAAATCTAAAATAAACTTCTGCCATTCCTCTACCCACTTTTTGAAATATTTTTCATCTTCCTCAACTTGCTCTGAGCTTATCGAAGGGGCTTGCCCCGATGCCTCTGGCGAGGGGACAAAATATTCAATTTCCGCAATTTCAAATTCCCGAATGCGAAATAAAAAATCCTTGGTATTAATTTCATTACGAAATGATTTGCCAATTTGGGCAATACCAAAGGGAATTTTTTGCCGAGAAGTGGTTAAAATTTGAGAAAAATCAACAAATATTCCTTGGGCGGTTTCTGGCCGCAGATAAGTCATATTTTTCTCATCTTCTACCGGCCCGACATAGGTTTTAAACATGGGGTTAAATTTTTTTGGTTCGGTAAACTCGTGTTCTCCGCCCTGCGGACACCCTTCTTTTGAGTTTTGAACTTTAACTTTTGAATTCGCGATTTCGTCACTACGAAATCGCATGTGGCATTTTTTACACTCCACGAGCTGATCAATAAATTCCTTCTCATGCCCCGAGGCTTGCCAGACTTGTCGGCTCATTAAAATGGCTGATTCCATCCCAACAATATCTTCCCTTTCCTGAACAAATCTCTGCCACCAGAGTTTTTTAATATTATTTTTCAGTTCTACCCCATAAGACCCAAAATCATAGATGCCATTTAATCCACCATATATTTCACTGGAGGGAATTACAAAACCCCGGCGTTTACAAAGGGAAACCAAATTATCTAATGTGTTGTCCATATTATTCAATAAATCTTAATTTCAAAATCCAAATGACAAATCAATACTTAAATGACTAAATGTCAAATTTATTGATCGACTTCGTCGAAGAAATATCTGGCTTCGCCAGATATTTTGGGTTTCAGATTTTAGATATTCATTTGACATTTGAACTTTGGATTTTATCTCTTGAATATTCTCGGCAAGCTCGGCGATAATCGAGACACTATCTCATGTGGATTAGTATTTAATCTTTTAGCCAACTCCTCTACCGCAATTGTATCATTGCCCTGCTTGCCTATCAACACCACCTCATCTCCTATTTTCACCCGCGTTGGCACTCTTGTTATATCAACAATTGTCTGATTCATGCAAACCCGCCCCCTCACCGGACAGCGTTTCTCCCCAATTAAAACTTCACCGGTGTTAGAGAGCCCCCGGCCATAACCATCAGCATAGCCCACTGGCAAAACCGCCAACATTGTCTCTCTTGGTGCTTTCCAAGTACAGCCATAACCAACTGATTCCCCTTCTTTGATTGTCTTGGTCTGGGCAATTAATGTTTTAAAGGTCAGGGCTGGCTGACTATCCTTAAAGGAGGGACAAAGCCCATAAATTAAAAGTCCTGGTCGGACATAATCAAAGAAAGAGTCTTGGATATCAACAATGGCTTGAGAGTTTGCCAAATGAACTTTAGGAATAGGCACTTTTCTCTGTTGAAGATGAAACAAGACATTGTTAAAAAGCATCAATTGTTTCTTAGAAAAGGGCTTATTTGAAACATCAGCAAAGTGAGAATAAATTCCCTCTAAATCTATACCAGGCAAATTGATGATTGTTTCAATAAAATCAGGTGCCAGATATTCCAAAACTCCTAGTCGGTGCATACCTGTATCAACTTTGATATGAACTTTGGCTTTTTTAATCCGACCAATGCCAGTAGCAACAGCAGTTCGTCGCACTACTTCTTTAGATAAAAATTCTGCTAGAACCATGTCATAGACAGTTATACTAATTCCATGTTCATAGGCCTCTAAGAGCTCATCTTTTTCTAAATATCCCATCACTAAAATCGGCGCTTTTATATCGGCTGACCGCAGTTTCATTGCATCTTCTAAACTGGCGACTGCCAAAAAATCCGCGCCTGACAACCAGGCGGTTTTACTAACTTCAACCAAACCATGGCCATAGGCATTGGATTTAACTACAGCAATTACTCCGATATCATCCGGCAAAAATCTCACCAAATTTTTGATATTGTGAGAGATAGCCCGCAAATCTATTTCTAAAAAATTAATCATTGATTATGCTTTTTAAAAATCTTTTCTTTTTGAATATTGTTCAAAAACTTCCTACTTTTTGGCTCGCGCTCTAAAATATGAATTAAAAACTCATGGGCAATTTCTTCGGCCTGTTTTTCGATTTCACCTTTAATTTTAAGACGGCTTAAAAAGTCAAAGTTTTTTTCAAGATATAGCCGTAAAAGTTTTATTACACCATCATCAACTCTGTAATCTTCATAGCCACTAAAGCATTTCTCACAAACTACCCCACCGCGTGCAACTGAAATATAATTTTTACCCTTCTTGATTTCTTGTCCACAGCCAACACATTGGTAAAAAGAAGGGCTATAACCCAAATGCTTTAATAAATTTAGTTCAAAATATGGACCAATCATATGCTTGAGGACAGTTGAGTCTTGGGAAAGTGCCTCAATCAAAAGATTAAAAATTGCCCCGTTTTCCACGCCAACTTCTGTAAGATTGTCAATAATTTCGCCAAAATAAAATATCTGGGCGGTCTTGGATAAATTGCTGTTAAGATCGGGGTAAATCTTGACTGTCTCTGCTCCAGCCACTGTATCCCAATTTCTGCCATTGGCTAAAAGTAGGGAAGTTTTGGAAAAAAGTTGCAGGTGTCCAGCTAATTTTGACAAAGGCCATCTTACTCCTTTGGCTATGGCGATTACTTTTCCATGTAAATCAGTATACAAAGTCAAAATTCTATCGGCTTCGCCATAGTTTTTTTGTTTAATAACAATCGCCTGACAATGATATGTAGCCATAATACAATGTTAAAAGTTAAAAGTTAAAAGTTTCCCGCGAAGCGGGATCCCGCCCTGCGGGAAAAAGAAGAGAATCCGCTTTTAATTATTCTCTTCTTTTTTGCGGTTTTCAAAAACTTCTTGGACTTCTTTTAATTGCTTTTGGGTATTAACGCCGAGTGCTTGAAGCCAATCATTAATTTTGAAAGCAACAATTTTTTGTCCATTTTTGCCGGCAATATTAATCACATCAGTTAAAAAATATTCACCGGTGGTGCTTTTTTCCACCCTTTTTAAAACCTGAAAAATCCAAGGTGCTTGAAAACAATATAAACCGGCATTAATTTCTTTAATCTTTTTTTCTTGGGAGTTGGCTTCTTTTTCTTCAACAATTTTTACAACATCCCCCTTTTTGTTGCGAATAATTCTGCCATAACCGGTTGGGTTTTCTAACTCGACTGTGGCCAGACAAATTGTGGCATTTTCTTTTTGCTGAATTTTAATTAATGCCTGAACTGTTTCTGGTTGAAAAAGTGGGGTATCGCCATTAATAACAACAATAGTAGTCGGCATATTTTTAGCAAAATAGGATTTAGTTTTTAAAACTGCCCAGCCAGTACCTAAAGGTGCGGCAAAAATAAAATCAAAAATGCCTTTGAGGGCTTTTTTAATTAATGGTCCACTACGACCAACAACTACTACTGGTTTTTCAATACCAGCGCCCTTTAACGCTTTACCCGCCCAAAAAACAAGCGGTTTGCCGCCGACTTCGTGTAAAATCTTGGGCAGATTGGAATTCATCCGAACACCATCCCCAGCTGCTAAAACAATTCCAGCAATTTTTTGTGCCTTTTTCGTCA
>CAYYXM010000030.1:0-7898 GCA_964475725.1 uncultured Candidatus Saccharibacteria bacterium
AAATACCAATAATAACAAGTAATATTTTGGTTGTCCGTGACAATTTCCCTCCTTTCGAAAAATCAACTCAACAACACGCCGCCGTCAACGACAATTTGCTCGCCAGTCATATAGGAAGACATGTCAGAGGCCAGAAAAAGAGCTACTTTGCCGATATCATCAGGGATTCCCATGCGATGCATCGGGATTTTGGCCAGAAATTCATCCATCACTTTTTTCATATCAGTTCCTTCCTGGGGCTGGGACATTTTAGCCGCTCCGGGAGTATTGATGCCGCCGGGCGCAATGGCATTGACCCAAATCTTATGCTGGGAAAGTTCCAAGGCAGCATTTTGGGTAAAGCCCCAAACGCCATGTTTGGAAGCATCGTAATGGGCGAGCCCCACCATGGAAGGATGTAAAGCGTCAATGGAAGTAATGTTGATGATTTTGCCGCCCCGACCTTGGGAAATCATCTGTTTTGAGGCCGCTTCGGTGCAGAGAAATACTCCTCGTAAATTAACAGCAATCACCCGGTCAAAATCCTCTTTGGTCATTTTAGAAAGGGGCATTTGCGGATAAATGCCGGCGTTATTGACCATAATATCCAAGCCGCCAAATTCTTTTACAGCGGTTTGCACCATATCTTGGACTGAGGCCTCATCAGCCACATCTGTTTTTATTGCTTTAACTTTTAGCCCTTGACCGCTTAAGTCCGCCGTATTTTTTTGGCCAGCCGCTTCATCCAAGTCAGCGATTAAGACATTGGCGCCGGCCTGGGCCAAACGGGTGACTATGCCCAGCCCAATGCCCATTGCCCCGCCAGTGACAATGGCTGTTTTGCCAGTAAGATCTAAAAGTTTTTCAAAGGGAGTTATTGGTTGATCCATAAAACCTCCTTAATTCCTTAGGTTAATTGATTATCAGATGATCCGCCTCGGCTCGCACTCGGCGAGACGGGTTAGATAAATGGATAAATAGGGGACCCCTAATCATCCAATCCTCTAATTATCCAATTATCCAGTCATCCAATTATCCAAATAGATTGAGCAGCTCGCAGTGAACGGCTCGCTGTGAACTGCAGGCGGGCGCTTACCTTAATTTTAATATAGCAAAAAATTCAATTTTGCAAATCTTGATTTACTGGGGCCAGTAAAGTGAATTACTTTCTTTTGGCAATAAGCCACCAGACAATAGCAATGACAACAACCGCGATTAAAGCCCACCAATACCATGCCATTGAGGCCTCCTTCATTTTATTATAGCAAATTCTATCAAAAAAGCCCAATTTTACAATTGGACTCATGTTTCAAGGTCTTGTCGGTGATTTTACTATAAAACACTTTGACGAAAGCACTAAAATAGGGTAAAATAATAGATGTAGCGATTGGCTATTTGCTATTAGCCATCAGCTATCCGCCAACTGGCGGATTGGGCCCGTAGCTCAGTGGTAGAGCGACAGCCTTTAAATTAAGAGCCTTTGCAGGGAAAAGCGAACCTGTAAAGTGGACACTGCTGTATGCTGGAAAATCCCGCTTCGCGGGACAATCAGCAGGAAACCCCGCCTTTGGCGGGGGATCCTCAGAGACTATACGCAGTGCGCCTGGGATGGTGAAGAGATAGTCCAGACTACAACCCCGACATTTCAGTCGGGGGCCAAGGTAACTTGGTGTGGTAGGTTAAGCTGTGCGTCGTGGGTTCGATCCCCACCGGGCCCTCCATTGTAATTATGAGAGGTCATTCATACCCTCTTGCTATCAAAAAATATTGCCTAAAACATCGTCAAAAGGGCCTTTCTTTAAATGAATTGGTCCAAATTTTTAAAATTCCCAAAAGTACTATTCATGATTGGGTTTCTGACCAACCTCTCTCCAATAGGGCTATGATAAATATTCGGTCGAAAATCATTCTGGGACAAAAGAGAGGAATTGAAATTGCTAGAAAGATTTCGACAAAAGTAATCCCTCAACCAGATTATTGGACTCCTGGATTAACCTCAATAGTAGCGCATTTTTTATTCGATGGATACCCCACCAGCAAAAAAGATGGTTTTGTTTATTGCGGCCGGAATTTATCTCAAATCCAAAGAATGAGTAAACTCATAAAGAATGTTTTCGGTTTAGAATCCCATTATCGAAAAAATGAAAACGAGGTTATCAAAAGCACTAATTTTTCTGTCAATCTGTATAAATATATTAGTAGGAAAAAGAAAGAACTTTTACAGATTTTGCCTAAAGCACCCATAGAAATCAAATTGGCTTTTTTAAAAGCTTTTTTTGATGATGAAGGTTGCGTCACTTTCAATCAAAAAGTTAAAAAAGTAAGGGGTTTTCAACATTCAAAAATGATTCTTAGGTTAGTACAACAATTGTTAAACGATTTTGATATTATTAATCGAATTGATAATAACTATATAGAAATAACAATCACTGGTAGGGAAAATCTTGTCAAATTTCAAAACTTAATTAACTTTTCACCACAAATTTATATCAACCCGAAACGTAAAAATGGCCTTTGGAAACAAAAAATAGAGAAAAGAGCCATTTTGGAAAAAGCCCTCGCTTCCTATAAAATTTGAGTTCTACTCCCCCTCATCCCCTGATGAACTCCGTCGTCTCCATCCTGTAAAAATTAAAGCTAAAATTGGCAATATTATCCACCAGTTGTGCCAGCCGGTAATTCTAGCGGCAAATTTGGAAGCATTGGTGATGTTGGCCAATTGATCAGCCGGTAAAAAGGAGAGGATAGAGGACAAAACCAGCCCGGCGTATAAAAAGGAATAGCCAAACATTTCAATTGGCGCCATACTGCGAGAGCGTCCGCCAATAGAGGATTTGGCCACTAAAAGCGCCATTACCAGAACAAATAAAACAGCTTGAACCGTAAATAGGGAGACATTAGATTTAATCCAAAGGGAGTTGAAAACCGGATTTTCTCCCAGAAAAAATTTATAGACCGCATCGCCAAAAGAGGAAGCCACCACGAGACCCGCATAGGCAGAAATAATGCTGGTGATGATTTTATCCCGTTGCAGCATAATGCCATAGGCCATCGCGATGATAAAGAATAAAACTATAAACAAATCCCAAGACGGTGAAGCTGGCAATGAACCCTCCCTGACACCTAAATATCAAATATCATCTGTCAGGCCCCGCCAAGCTTAATCTATTTGCAAATTCCTGCAATCAGGATATTGCAAGAGATTGAGCGCTGTGGGGCACTCCGACCATTAAATATAAAAGCGTCTATTCCCATTATACCAAATCTTTTGAGGATTTTGTCAATTTGAGGACAAAATTTTAATTTTTGATATTTGAATTTTGATTTTCCGCCAGCTGGCGGATTATTCCTCCATTTCCTTTAACCGTTCAAAGAGTTCTTTTTGTTCCCGAGAGAGCCGTTTGGGGATTTTGATACGAACCGTTACCAGCAAATCCCCTCGTCGGCCTTTATAATTTCCGCCCTTCCCTCTCAACCGAAAAGTCGTACCATCTTGGGTGCCAGCCGGGATATTGAGTTCCACTCTTTCACCCTCTACCTGCAATTCCACCTTCTCCCCTAACACGGCCTGGGAAATGGTAATATAAACTTCGGTTTGGATTTGGGTAAAGGCAGAGGAGAAGATGGTCTCAAAAATATCGTCCAGTCCTCCCGAAAAACCAAAACCGCCGCCAAAATCAGAAAAATCAAAACCGGAAAATGGGGAGTAACCAGCCCCAGCTCGGCTTCCTGCTCTTTTGGCAAACTCTGGCCCAAACTGATCATAGGTGGCTCGCTTTTGGGGATCAGATAAAACTTGATAGGCCTCATTTATCTTTTTAAAACGCTCGCTGTCCCCTCCCCTGTCTGGATGATATTTCAAAGCCAGCCGGCGATAGGCCTGCTTAATTTCAGCTTGGGTGGCGTTTTTAGAAACGCCTAAAATTTGATAATAATCCACGACACCTCTTTTTAATATAATCTGTTGTGTCCGCCGAAGCGAAATCTAATTGGCGAAGAGGAATAATCACCTAATTCGCCAAGAGATTGAGCGTAGGCGGAGTTCACTACTAAACACACGAATTTTAAAATACACTAATTACACGAATATATTCACTAATTTTACTAATATTATTTTTAGTACGTTTGCTCAAAACCAGAAGATGAAGTTGAGGTAGTTGTTGAAGAAGTAGACGTTGAAATAGCATTGCCTTGTTCATCAAAGGCCTGACCGCTTTCCCCGTCAATAATAATTTTTTTACTATCAGATACACCTTTATATTCAACAGTCCAGTAAAGTTTTTGGCCAGTTTGATCAGAGGCAAGGGAGAGATTGATTTCTGATAAAGTTGAACTTGTTCTATAAGTTGCGCCACCAGCAGTTTCAGCTGCTTGTAGGGCCTGGGCATAATTGATTTTCCAAAGGCCCAAAGGTGCCGGATGTTTCAAATCAGTTAGATAATCCTCTTTGGGAATGATTGCCCGGATGGAACTGCCAGTTGATTGAGATATAGAAATTGTCCACCAATAGGTAGGATCTGAGGCAGAACCATAAGTATAAGTTTCGGTGCCAGAATCAATATCCAGGGTCGGTGGAAATTTAATCGTCAAGTTGTAAAAAACAGCATCAGATTTCCAGGAAGTGGCTTTTTGTTTAGCCAGAGTAAAGTTTTGTTTGGATTTTTCCAAAATCGTTGAGGTATCAATCGTGGTGATATTTGAGGATGTAGTGCCAGTTGAGGTAGTGGTTTGGGTCGTGGCTAAAGTAGTAGTGGTTGATGAGCTTTTTGGTTTATAATATTTTCTCCAAGCCAAATAACCCACCCCGCCTAAGGCGACCAAGACAATCAGAATGATATAGATAATAGTATTTCTCAAAACCCCTCACTTATATTTATTGTATCATACAATTTTGCGATTGTTGTTGTGATAAATTGTGACTCGTTGTGATACATTGTGGTTCGTTGTTCTTAACCATTTTATCACAACCGTTTCACTACCGCATCACTACTGTATCACTTTAATTTTAAGGTGCAATTTATTCTTTCTTCTCCTCTGGTTTTTCTTCTCCGCCAGCCGGTGGTTCTTCCTTGGGCGGTTCTTGAGGCGGGGTTTCCCCTGGTTTTTGCCCATACATTGCAGCGCCGATTTGCTGGATTAAGTTTGACAGCTCATCATAGGCCTTTTTAATTTCCTCAACATTGTCTTTGCCGGCCGCCTCTTTCAACACTTTAACCTTTTCCTCAACTTCTTTCTTTTTATCCTCAGTCACTTTATCGCCGGCATCTTTCAAAGTTTTTTCCACTGTATAAATTAAGCTGTCAGCCAGATTTCTGGCTTCAACCAGTTCCTTTTTCTTTTTATCTTCCTCTTCATGTTTCTTGGCCTCTTCCTGCAGTTTATCAATTTCTTCCTTGGACAGGCCAGAAGAAGAGGTGATAGTGATATGCTGTTCTTTGCTTGTGGCCTTATCCTTGGCTTTGACATTCAAAATACCATTGGCGTCAATGTCAAAAGTTACTTCAATCTGGGGGACGCCGCGGGGAGCCGGTGGAATGCCATCTAAGATAAAACGTCCCAAAGTGCGATTGTCAGCTGCCATTGGCCGCTCGCCCTGCAAAATATGGATTTCCACGCTGGGTTGGTTGTCAGCAGCAGTGGAGAAAGTTTCAGTTTTTGAGGTTGGAATGGTGGTATTGCGTTCAATTAATGGCGTCATCACCTGGCCCAAAGTTTCCAGGCCCAAAGTCAAAGGCGTGACATCCAAAAGCAGAAGATCTTTGACCTCTCCCTGCAAAACCCCGGCTTGAATGGCTGCACCCAAGGCGACAACTTCATCAGGATTAACTCCTTTGGAAGGCTCTTTTTTGAAAATTTCTTTGACTTTTTCCAAGACTGCCGGCATTCGGGTTTGTCCGCCAACCAGTATAACTTCATTGATATCTTCTGGTTTCCAGTTAGCATCTTTTAAAGCCTGTTGGCAAGGACCAACTGTTTTTTCAATGAGATCTTGAGTTAATTTTTCTAGTTGCGCTCGGCTGATTTTCATAACAAGATGCTTTGGCCCAGAGGCGTCAGCTGTTACAAAGGGCAGGTTGATTTCAGTTTCGGATTGGCTGGAAAGCTCAACTTTGGCTTTTTCCGCTGCTTCTTTTACCCGCTGGAGCGCGCTTTTATCTTTTTTCAAATCAATGCCGTCGGTTTTTTGAAACTCTTCAATAATATAATCCATCACTTTCTGATCAAAATCATCACCGCCCAAATGGGTGTCGCCATTGGTTGATTTAACCTCAAAAACTCCTTCGCCGATTTCAAGTAAAGTGATGTCAAAAGTACCACCGCCCAAGTCAAAAACAGCAATTTTACCCTCTTTTTTCTTATCTAATCCATAGGCCAAAGAAGCGGCAGTTGGTTCATTGATGATTCTTTTGACCTCCAGGCCAGCAATTTTGCCGGCGTCTTTGGTGGCTTGGCGCTGAGAATCATTGAAGTAGGCAGGAACAGTGATGACAGCGTCAGTCACTTTTTCACCAAGATAGGCCTCAGCATCAGCTTTCAGTTTTTGCAAAATAAAGGCAGAGATTTCCTGGGGAGTGTATTCCTTAGCTTGCCCCGAGCTTGTCGAGGGGTCGCCCATTTTTATCTTCACTCCCTCCCCTGCCTTAACGATTTGATAAGACATTAAGGCAACATCGCGCTGAACTTCTGGATCATCCCAATGGCGGCCAATTAATCTTTTAACGGAAAAAATTGTATTTTCCGGATTAACAATGGCTTGGCGCTTGGCAGTCACCCCTACTAGCCGTTGGCCGTTTTTATCAACTGCCACAATGGAAGGACAAAGATTACTGCCTTCTGCTGTATGGATAATTTTTGGTTTTCCCCCCTCCACGACCGCAACAACGCTGTTGGTCGTGCCAAGATCAATACCGATTGTTTTAGACATATTACCTCCGCTCCTGTGTCCCGCTCCTGTGAAAACAGGAAGGGAGCTCAGGAAGTCCCGCTAAGCGAAATCTATTTTGAGAAGAGGAAAAAGAACCTATTTCTCAAAGAGATTGAGCGATGGCGGGACAATTCATTAAATTACTATGTATTTCTAATGTAAAGTAAACTTTACATTTTGTCAAGGCCCGTCCATGTGTCAACACTGGACGGGCCGCCGACCCCGTTAATTGCGCTTCTTAAAGTAGAGGATGTAATCCCTTTTTAAGAAAGCAATTTTACGGGGTCAAGCACTGCACCAGCAGAGGAAGGTTTTGTAGCAGGGTCAAGTGCCTAATTTTTGAGTCCTAATTTACTGATTGACTTTTACCTTGGCTGGAGAGATGATTTTATCTTTCAGCGTAAATCCTTCCTCCACTATTTCTATAATTTCCCCTTCTTTGTAATGTTTATTTTTCTCTGTCATTACTGCCTCGTGTTTTTCCGGGTTAAATTTATCGCCGGGGGAAACTTCAATCTTTTTAATACCGGCCTCCTCTAAAATCTTCAAAAAATGCTTTTCCGTTGCCATTACGCCTGCCGCCCAGGGGTCATTTTGTAAATGTTTGGGTAAATGGGCCAGCGCCCGCTGGAAATTTTGATAAACACCCAAAAAGGGCAGGGCAGTTTTACCAACGGCCTGTTCCACTGCTACCTCTTTATCACGTTCGGCCCGTTTTTGAAAATTAGCCAGTTCTGCCAAAACTCTTTTATAGCGCTCTTCCAATTCATGGAGTTTTTTTTCTTTTTTCATCGCTATCATCTACTTATGTTACAATCAAAAAATAGTTATGTCAATATAATATTTTCTAGCGGGTGCGAGTGGTATCCACTTCTGAAAGACTGCGGAGGCCGAGCGCATGGTCAGGGCGAGGCCGAGTATCAGCGAGTTCCCTCACTGGGGGAACGAGCGGTCTTGAAGAAGGGATACCCGAGCAGGCCCCGCATGGTTAGTT
>CAYYXM010000031.1:0-7880 GCA_964475725.1 uncultured Candidatus Saccharibacteria bacterium
ACATCAAAACATTACTGGCTGGCAATATATTGACAAAGTCATTGATATTAATCAATCACCAATCGGCCGCACTCCTCGCTCCAATCCAGCTACCTTTACTGGTGTTTTCACGCCTATTAGGGAGCTTTATGCATCCTTGCCGGCTGCCCAAAGAGCCCATTTCGGGCCCAATCGCTTTTCCTTTAATTTAAAAGGAGGCAGATGTGAGGTTTGTCGGGGAGATGGCGCCATCAAGATGGAGATGTATTTCTTACCTGATGTTTATGTCAAATGTGAGGCTTGCCAAGGAAAGCGTTATCGGCCGGAAATTTTAGAAATTTACTATAAAGGCAAAAATATCGCTGATATTTTAGATATGACTGTTGATGAGGCACTGGAGTTTTTGAAGAGTGAAGAAGAAATTTCCAAAAAACTTCAGGTTCTTAAAGATGTTGGCTTAGACTATGTTCCTCTTGGTCAACCAGCCACAACCTTATCAGGCGGGGAAGCACAAAGAATTAAACTGGCAGCAGAACTCTCCCGGGCAGAAACCGGCAATACATTATATATATTAGACGAGCCAACCACTGGTTTGCATTTTGAAGATATTAAACATCTTTTGATAGTATTGCAAAGATTAGTTGATAGAGGCAATACTGTTTTAGTTGTTGAACATAATCTTGATGTTATCAAATGTGCTGACTGGATTGTTGATTTGGGGCCGGAAGGCGGGGAAAAAGGCGGAGAGGTTGTTTTTGAGGGCAAACCAGAAGATATTATTACAACTAAAAATTCTTATACGGGTAAATATTTAAAAGAAGTATTAGATGGTAAAAAGAAGACGTCAGAAGAAAGCTAGGGGTCGGGGCCGACCTTTGAAAATTACCAAACGCCTACGTATTCCTAAAACCTTACAAGAAGAATATTTAAAAAACAAAGGTTATCAAAAAATTGCTGGACTTGATGAAGTTGGGCGGGGATCTTGGGCTGGGCCGATCGTCGCCGCTTGCGTTATTTTACCCCAAAATAAACGTTTATATAGTTTACGCGACTCTAAATTATTAAATGAAAAAGAACGGGAAAAATTAGCTCTCAAGATTAAAAAAAACTGTCGCTATGGCATTGGTAGGGCAGAAGTTTCAGAAATTAATCAGTTGGGGATTAGTGCCTCTCTTGATTTGGCTTACAGTCGGGCGATTAAAAATTTAAAAGTCAAGGCTGATTTTATTTCCGAGCGTAATACCCTGTTCTTTAGAACAGGGATGCAAGCTTCTTTCAGCGAGGAAAGAGATACCGTGGGCTTTAGCCCACGGAGTGTCATTTTAATTGATGGTTTGGGTTGGAAGCAGGCGCCCTTGCCATCAATAGCGATTAAAGGGGGCGATATGACTTGCGCTTCCATTGCTGCTGCCTCCATTATTGCCAAAGTTTATCGCGATAATTTAATGAGGAGACTATCCAAAAAATATCCAAAATGGCATTTTGAAAAGCATAAAGGCTATGGCACTAAACTTCATCGAGATCTAATCAAAAAATATGGCATCTGCGCCATACACCGAATAAACTATAAATCAATAAAACCTTTTTGTGCTAAATAGTTGGGGTCGGTGGCGGGGGAGGAGTGACATTTCTGGAGTGCTTTGGCAATCTCATATAGTCGCGGATGGCTAAAGCTATACCAAATAAAATTAGAGCAATACCGACAATAATTAAGATATTAGCGCCCGTATTAGGTAGGCCTATTATAGGTGCTCCTTCACCAGGAGGTTGGATGCCAGGATTACTACCTCCACCGCCCCCTTCGCCTCCTTCGCCTCCAGAAGTGGTAGTAGATGCTACATTACAATAATCACCATTAGGGCAAACTTTAATTTCATATTCATCACCTTTTTGTTCAACTAAAAGGTATGGACTTTTGAAACCTAAAGTGAAGATATCTCTGCCAACTAGATTTGTATCGAGAGAGAGACTGGCAGGCGCAGTATTATAAATTGTAGCCAGAGCTTTGGCCAAGAAATATCTGTTTTCATTAATATTTTTCCAGAAAGTAAAATTTCTTCCTGGTATTGGAGAAGGGTTTATCCAATTGTAAAAATCAGGTGAGAAATAAAAGGGAGTAAAAAGGAAAGAAATATGATTGCCCTTTCTAATTATTGCCGGATAATTTGCATCTTCTATCTGGAATTCGGCTAAACTTTCTCCACCAGATGGTATTTCCACATTTTCTTTTCTATTCCTCAAAGTTCCTTTGGCAGTCACATTATCATCCAAGATGATAGTTTCTTGGCCAGATACTGATTTTTGGCTAGCAGTAGGGGTAATATCAACCTGTTTGAGATAATAAACATTAGCAGTTGTTCCATCTTCTTCAAATACTGTTTTCATTTTTTCATCCCAATAACCAATTTCGCCATAGGTTATTACAAAACGATTACTCAAAGTATTTCTATCTTTTTCGGATAAAAGGAATAAATTACGCCCAGCCAGAATTACCGGTTTGGTGGAGCTTTGGATAGGAACTAGTGTGTCAGTGAATTTGAAGGGAGTATAAGTTTCACCATTGATTGAGGGGATAGTTTTAATTAAATTGGCTTTTTTGAATTCATCTATGAAACGCGACATAAGAACAAGGGCTAAGCCATTATGATCAAAATTGGCATCTTGCCAGGGATAGGTATATTCGGGCAAATAAACATAGACGGCCGGCTCTGCTTCAGGATTTAAATTGCCTGTTAATTGATTGATTTTTTTCACTATTTCAATAATTGGCTTTTCTTGACCAGCGATTGTTTTAATTCCCCAGTCGCCACCGCCATACACAGGAATGTCAAAATAGGAATAATAAACATCACCATTTATCCAAGGAAGAGATCGAAGTAACCCTGCGGTTGTCGCATAAGCTGCAGGAATATCAGAAGGTTGGCACATTTTACCGGCTATTTCCAGATCTAAACCTGGCATAGATTTGCAATAAGGCAAAGAAACCGGAGTTAATTGATTGTTGTCAGAAATTAAATCGTAAGTGCGAAAACCATATTTTCCAATATAGACAGGTTTATTTAAAATATCAGAAAATGTTTTGGATAAAGCTATTGCGTCAGAATCGGATCTGAAATTATTCAGTTGGATTAAATCAATATTAGTATTAGATAATCTTTTTAGAAAGAAAAAGTCATCATCTGTGACAGGATTTTCTACCATGGCGGCAACCAAATGATTACTATCATCACTTTTAATTCTTGCTACAACCTTTGAGGCAAAATCAGTATAAAATTTATTGCCATATTGCATAATGTCATATAGATAAGGTGCTGTAGTGGCGGGAAAAATTGAGGAAGAATCTGGTTGGGAATAATAAAGATAATCAGCTAATTTTATTTGAGAAAAATAATCGCCAGTGGGATCGCTATTGTATTGATTAAGTAGGTTCGTCAAATCATTATAATGGGGGTCATCTGTGGCGGGTTGATTATCAGCGTTTTTTGTCCAGGCAGAAATGAAGGCAGGAAAGTCATTTTGATATTTATTTTTGAGCCAACTAATAAAATCTGCTTGGATTTCAGAATCTTTTGTATTATAGCATTTGAATTTAAGGGGTCGTACTTCAACTGAATAGGCGATTAAAGAATGGTAATCTTTGGCTGCTTGAATAGCTGGCAGCCAACTGGTATTATAAGTTTCCGTGATAAATTGATTAGAGTCGTTTAAATTACAATAGGTTTCAGTGGGATATGGACTTAAATAGGCAATGATGCCTACTTCATTATCATCAGCCCATTGGAGGACGTCCTTCCAGATATCTTGAGTTTGTAGATTATTAACCCCTAAAATTCCAATAGTATTAAAACCAAGAGATTTAATGCTATTGAGATCTTCTATGACCTGGACAGAACCGTCACGTTTATAAACATCCGGCCGATAGGGATAGACTACTCCCCTCATATAAAATTTTTGGCTATTAGGATTAACTAAATAATTTCTGCCATTTTCTTGGACAACCTTAAAATTACCCTGCAAATATTGGGCAAGGAGGTTAAATTTTCCGGAAAGGGCCAGTTTGACACTAATCCCACCGGATAAAAAAAGTAGTCCAAATACTAAAAGTAAAGCTATTCTTGCTTTAAACACTTTCATATCTATTCAATTATAACATTTTTTACCTATAAAAGTAGGTGTGGATAACCTGTGATACCTTGACACTTCGATAAACTCAGTGTCAACCCCGAGCGAAGCGAATCCTGAGCACCGTCGAAGGAGAGTTTATCGAGGGGTTGACAATTTTTTAAAATTGCGATATAATAGAGGTGTTCCAAGTAGGACAAGTAAGCGGTCGCCAACAGCTACGCAGTTGCGGGCGACAGGAAAGTCCGGGCACCAGTAGAGAGCGAACCCGCGAAAGTGGGCCGTTGTGAGGCGAGGGAAAGTGCAACAGAAACATACCGCCCGTCTCCTTTACGGGAGTCGAGGTAAGGGTGAAATCGTGAGGTAAGAGCTCACGCATCGGCAGGGCAACTTGTCGGTGGTGCAAACCCTTCGTGGTGCAAGGCAGGTGGGTCTTAGTCATCATCGAGGATCTCTGCCCTGATGTCCATAAGATCCTGCCGCATAGATAGATGCTTACATAAACAGAACCCGGCTTACGGCCTACTTGGAATTTTTTTAATTGTTAAAAATGTTAAAATGTGAAAGTTGTTAAAAATGTGAAAAATGGTAAAATTATGAGTATAAAGAATACTTTATTACTTTACTACTAGCGAAGCGATTATTACTAACAAAGTGGTTATTACTTTACTGCTCAGCATTATTGCCGGGTCGTCTAATGGCAGGACACTACCCTTTGG
The DNA here is from genome assembly GCA_964475725.1 of uncultured Candidatus Saccharibacteria bacterium. Lineage (GTDB taxonomy): Bacteria > Patescibacteriota > UBA1384 > CAYYXM01 > CAYYXM01 > CAYYXM01. Next base: position 4,821 of record CAYYXM010000031.1, read on the forward strand.
AGGTAGTTGTGAAGGTCCGACTCCTTCCCCGGCAGCCAAATTTCAACATGTCCTTTTAGTTTTTTTATTTTTAAGAGGTTGAAAACCTATTTAAAAACAAACTTGTTTATTTTTAAGAGGTTGAAAACCTATTTAAAAACAAACTTGTTTATTTTTAAGAGGTTGAAAACCCCAAAGCTTGCTTTGGGGATGAAATCCTATTATGAACGTAGTGAATAACAAGCTTTGCTTATTATGAACAAAGTGAATAACAAGCTTTGCTTATTATGAACAAAGTGAATAACAAGCTTTGCTTATTTAAAAACAAACTTTTCCGCAGGAATACCTCGTCAGCCCTTCGGTCTGAGGCCTCAGGATCGAAGACTTGCTGCGAGGTAGTTTATTCGTTCAAGTATTGACAAAATTTATATAGTATGTTATGATAGTAATTACGGAACATTGAAATAATTCGGTTGTGGTGAGGAGGAGAGCCGTCTACTAGGAGGACACACGCCCTTGGCGAATCCTAGCTCCAAGGTGCACTTGCTCCCTCCTCACCCAACCTTACCCAATCTACACCCGGCGGGTGCTTCGTGCACCCGTCGGTAATCTACACCCGGCGGGTAAAAGCAGCCGGCCGATAGGGCATCAGAGCCCAGCCGATTTTGCCGCAAAGCACCCGTCGGTAATCCACTCCCTGGTGGAGACCGGAGTTATGGATGTTGTGGTGGAAAGGTCTCCACCAGGTTTTTGCCAACAAAGGCGAGGGGTTCTAAAGGGACGGGGTTGGTTATCTATTAGTCAGTGCGAACTCCCAGGAGAGAGTTGTTGTCGCCTTAGGGCGGCGACGCCTCATAGAGGCTATTCTCCAAGAACCCCTCGCCCCCTTTCCTCCTGCGGGCAGGCAGGGGATGGCCCCCATACGACTTACCAAAGTTGTCTGGGGGTCTTTTTTTTGATATAATAATTTTAACAAGAAGATGAACACCATCCCCCTCAAGGGAGGTGGTAACCAGAACGGACCATCCATAGGGCGTTCTCTTCTCGTCTCGGAAGTACCCCGCCGGCAAAAATCAAAAGGAGGCGAAATCCCCCAGGATTATCTCCACACAGTTTTACCGGCGGGGATTTTTTATGATAAAATAATAATTAGTGCAGAAGGCGTTCTCCTTCTATATCTCCCTGCCCCAACAGATCTTGGAGGTGATAAACCTCCTGCCAAGTTTGGGCGGGGAGTTTTTTGTATCTATTTAGGTTAAGATAGAGATAATGATGAAAATCACCAAAACTTTTTATCTTTTACTATTTCTTCTCATAGTTTCAATTAGCGCACTTTTGCTAGTTATTTTTTATCCCAATAAATCAATCGCGCCCTCAATTTTACCTTTTGTTAAATCCGGCCAAACTGTTCTAACTACCACCACCGCGCCAGCCGAAATATCTCTTGTGGCGGTTGGCGATATTATGCTCTCGCGCCAAGTTGGAATCAAAATTAGAGCGATTGGCAACCCCAACGCTCCTTTTTTGAAAACGGCCAATATCCTGCAAAAAGCCGATATTGCTTTTGGCAATCTGGAGAGTCCTTTTTACAATCAGGGTCCGCCAATGACAGAAGGAATGGTTTTTAAGGCAGAGCCGGAAACTATTGAAGGTTTAACCTATGCTGGTTTTGATGTTTTATCTTTAGCCAACAATCATTTTGGCAACCAGGGCAGAGCCGGCATGAACTATACTTTTGATCTTCTATCCCAAAATAATATTAAATATATTGGCGCTGGCAAAAATATTCCAGAAGCCAACCAGCCCCAAATTATTGAGAAAAATGGCATTAAATTTGCCTTTTTGGCTTACTGTGATATAGCTTCCACTTACACACCAGATTCTTATCAAGCTACCAGCGACAAAGCCGGTTTAAATCCCTTGATTGAAGAAAATTTGATTAAAGATATCAAGGCGGCTAAAAAAATGGCTGATGTGGTGGTGGTTTCCCTTCATTGGGGAACAGAGTACAAAACCCAGGCCAGTGACAGGCAAAAGGAAATCGGCCATTTGGCCATTGATTCAGGCGCTTCTTTGGTTTTAGGCCACCATCCCCATGTTGTTGAGTCCTGGGAACAATATAAAGATGGTTACATCTTCTATTCCTTAGGCAATTTTGTTTTTGACCAGATGTGGAGCGAGGCGACTCGTAAAGGCCAGATTGCTAAAATATCTTTTAAGGGCAATAAGATTGAAAAAGTGGAAGTTATACCAATTACTATTTTTGACTATTACCAACCACGACCAGATTAGTTCTCAACCCCTTGACCCCGCTACAACTGACCTGAATACTTCACTCGGACTATCCGTCCGTGCTCCCCACCTGCGTTTAATCTCTTGGCAAAATAGATAATCATTTCTCTTCGCCAATTAGATGTCACTACGGCGGGCAAGCGTGTCAGGTCAGTATACGGGGTCTGCGCCCCGTATAGAAACTCGGCATGAAACACGGATGCATCGAGCTAAGCTCGATTGAGCATTTATCAGAGTGCTCCATAATCCAAGTGGAATATCCGAGTTTATTGTACGGGGCTTGACATTTTTGCTATTCTATGCTATAATTAAAAGTCCACCATTAGAGAAGTACCCCATGCTTCTGTAGAACAGGAGAAAGGGTCGGGTGGGAATGCTGTAACCAAGTAGACACAATCAAGAGGGAGTCAGGCGAGTCCCCTTAAGGCTTAGCGCCCCACGGGAGAGACGTCCCTGATTCTCCATCTACACAGAGGGATCGCGCGTTATATGAAGTAACCAACCGTGCGGTCCCTCTTTTTATATGTCTATTTTTTGGTCCCCTCGTGACAGCGGGGCTTTTTTTATGTATTATAGATTTATGGCTAGAAATCCATTTGATCCAAAGTCCAAAGAACCTTTTCCAATTAGTCGTTCTAAAATTGACCTTTTTTTAGAATGCCCCCGCTGTTTTTGGTTGGATTTGCGTCAGGGCGTTTCCCGGCCATCAATGCCGGCTTTTACCCTCAACTCCGCCGTTGACGAACTTTTGAAAAAGGAATTTGATATTCATCGAGCCAAAGGCAACCC
>CAYYXM010000032.1:0-7839 GCA_964475725.1 uncultured Candidatus Saccharibacteria bacterium
AAATTGTAAATTGAAAATTATAGTAGATAATGCGGTTTTCGCCATTCCCCGGCTGATTTTGCCCCAAAATTATAAAGTTGTTGCTAATCTTCCTTATGGCATTACCTCGCCGGTAATAAGATTATTTTTAGAAAAAGAGCCAGCACCAGAGATGATGGTTTTGATGGTTCAAAAGGAAGTGGCCGAGCGCTTGGTGGCAAAACCGGGTGACAGCGACAGAGGGCTTTTGACGCTTTTGGTGGAGATGTTTGGTCAGGCGGAAATTGTCCAAAAAGTGCCGGCTTCTTCTTTTTGGCCAGAGCCCAAGGTAGAAAGCGCAATAATAAAAATCTCAAAACTCAATCCGCCAGCTGGCGGAAAAAAAGAAGACCAGGAGAAAATCATAAAATTGGCTAAAATTGGATTCGCTCACAAACGACAACAAATTCACAATGCTCTTAAATCGCTTAATTTACCGCAAGATAAAATTTCAAAGATATTTAAAAAAGCCCGCATCGACGGGGCGCTGCGGGCAGAGGATCTCAGTTTGGAGGATTGGAGGCGGTTGAAGAAGACAATAGAATTTTATTCGCCAGGTTCCTGAGGGCCATTTCCTCCTATTTCGGGAACCTCTTTTTCTTTCTTCGGGACGCTCCATTTTTCATAATCCTCAAGATCAATAAGTCTGGAGGCAGCATCAGTCAACTCAAAAGTGAGATTTACTTTGGGCACAGCGGCAATCAAGACCTGTTTGCCTCGTCTGACTGTCTGCTGAACTAAATCAACATAGGAACCGTCTCCCGAAACAAGAATGAGAATGTCAAATCTACCCATGTCAGCGGCCACATCAACCATCAGAAGATGATCGATATCAGCCGCTCGTCCTCTTTTTTCTGGACCTTGTTCGAAATGCACTCTTTTGACTCTGCTATGGAAGCCATTATTTTCCAACCAGACACGGAAATTGACTGATGGGTCGTGATTCTCCCAGAAAAGGAAATATACTCTTACTTCCGTTTCAGCAGGACTATCACCCAGTAAGACCTGCCGAAGTTTGAAATAATCAATTTTCCTATCTGGATTGAGATTCTTTAAAGCTCCTCCAAGATTTGGTGCATCAACAGCCACAAGAATTCTTTCAACTCTTGTTCCTTTTCCCAACTGTCTCACCTCCAAGTTGTGGGGTACAAAGATAATAATAGATTAACATATAATCTTAAAACTGTCAATAGTATAATGAAAATATGAAACCTATTGAGCAAATTGAAAAGACAGTGGTGGGGGCGGAGGAGAAAGCCGAAAAAGAAATTATATTAGTAGAAAAAGATATTCACAAAACCCGCCGGCATATTTTTGATTTCTTTCACCGAGCCAAAGAAGGAACAATTACTGGCGTAGCTGACAATGATCCGGCCGGAGTTGTTACCTATACCCAAGTGGGTGCTCGAACCGGCTTTTCCCAGCTTTGGATTATACTTTTGTCTTTGCCAATGTTGACAGTCGTTGAGGAGGTCTCTGCCCGCATTGGTGTTGTTACCAAAAAGGGGATTAATGCTGTAATTAGGGAAAATTTTGGCCTAAGTTGGGCGGTTTTTACGGCAGTGGTTTTGTTTTTGGCTAATCTTGGAACAATTGCCGCTGATATTGCCGGCATTACGGCAGTCGGAGGCATTCTTTTTAAAGTTGATTGGCGGCTTTTTGGCGCTTTGGTGGTTTTAATTTTACTTTTGTTTCTACTGAAGGAAAATTACAGAAAAATATCCCGTTATATGTTTCTTTTGACCCCATTTCTTCTTTTGTATGCCCTTTCAGCGATTATGGCCAAACCGGATTGGATGGCTGTCGCCAAAGACACATTTATCCCGCATTTGGGCAAAGGCGAGTGGTGGCTTTTGGCAGTGGCACTATTGGGCACGACAATCTCACCCTATTTAATTTACTGGCAGGCATCAGAGGAGATTGAATCACGCAAGCAACCGACAACTTTAAAGAAAGAGGCCAAAGGTGTCTTTTTTGGCATGTTCTATACTCACGTTATTTTCTTTTTTATTATTGTTGCAGCAGCCGCCACAATTTTTGGCAAAGGAATTTTTGTTGATAGTCCCCAACAGGCAGCATTAGCCCTCCGGCCTTTTGTCGGTGACGGGGCATTTCTGTTTTTTGCCTTAGCGATTTTATTTTCTGGGCTTTTGGCCGTGCCGGTTTTGGCCTCAACAACTGCCTATGTTATAGCTAATACTTTTGGTTGGCCTGCTTCTCTTTCCAGTAAAACCGGCCGGGCGCCCGGGTTTTATATAATTTTAATCATTTCTCTGATTTTAGGGCTACTGCTTTCCATTTTCACCATCAGTCCAATTAAGCTTTTAGTTTATTCTCAGGTTCTCCAATCTCTTTTAATGCCCCCGCTTGTTTACTTTATCTGGAGAATTTCAGCTTCCAAAAAAATTATGGGACAATACAAAAACGGCTTTTGGAGTAATTTCTGGCTTGCCATTACCCTTATTGTTATAGTACTATTTGATGGTATCTTACTTATTAATTGGATAAGGTAAAATGATGGGTAAACTCTATATCGTTGCTACGCCAATTGGTAATTTGGCCGATATTACTTTTCGGGCAGTTGAGGTTTTAGGTGGGGTAGATTTAATTTTGGCTGAAGATACCAGAAAAAGCCGGATTTTACTTTCCCACTATAAAATTAAAAAACCGGTTATATCTTTTCATCAGCATTCAAGGGAGAGAAAAGTCCAGTTTGTGATAGATAAGATAAAAGAGGGCAAAGATATTGCCTACATCACAGAAGCTGGCACGCCGGCAATAGCCGATCCGGGCGGAGAGTTGGTGGAAAAATTAGTAGCCCAATTGCCGGAGGTAAAGATTATTCCTATTCCTGGAGCAAGTGCTCTTACGGCTGCCCTATCAGTTGCAGGTATGCCGGCAGATCAATTTTTATTTGTTGGCTATCTACCCAAGAAAAAAGGAAGGCAAACGCTGCTTGGGAAATTGGCTAAAATGGATTGGCCGCAAACTCTTGTTTTTTATGAGTCGCCCTATCGGTTAGTCAGAACACTGGAAGATTTGGCGAAGTATTTGGGGCAAGATAAAAAAATGATTGTCTGTCGGGAATTGACAAAAATGTTTGAGGAGATTTATAGAGGGAGTATATCAGAAGCAATTGAACATTTTAGTCAGAAAGAAGTTAAAGGAGAAATCACGATCGTGATTTATTGTGATTAAGTAGTGATTATGCTTCGTTGTGATTAGGTTGTGACAAAGTGGTTAAACGATGAATCACTATGAATCACAGCCCGAGCGCAAGCGAGGGCGTAATCACTATGAGTCACTATGAATCACATCATATAATAGCAAGATTAACTAATGTTTAAAGAAGATGAGACAAATTGAAATTAGGATCTATGGTCAAGTTCAAGGGGTATTTTTTCGGACGATGGTGGAAAATTTGGCCAAAGAGTTGGGCTTAAAAGGATATGTTGAAAATATGTATGATGAATCAGTCCATATTGTGGCGGAGGGAGGGGAGAAGGAATTGGAGAAGTTACTGGAGTTTTGTAAAAAAGGGCCCTCGGCCGCTCAAATAGAAAATGTAGAAATAAACTGGTCCAAGGGGACTGGCGAATTTAAGGATTTTAAGGTAAAATATTAAATAATACACAATCTTTTCTCTTTTATCTTTTTGTTTTAACTTTTGACTTTGAAGAACCTCCCGCCTTTGGCGGGAGAACCTTGATTTCTCACTTCGTTTGAAATAAACTTTTAAATTAAAAAATGAAATTTTTTATCACCACTCCAATTTATTATGTCAATGACCTGCCCCATATCGGCCATGCTTATACCACAGTGGCGGCTGATGTCCTTGCCCGTTATCATCGAAAAAAAGGAGAGAAAGTTTTTCTCTTGACCGGCACTGATGAGCATGGAGCAAAAGTTGCCAAGGCAGCCCAGGAGCAGAATAAAACCCCCAAACAATTTGCTGATGAGATTTCAGCTCAATTTGAAAAATCCTGGAAAGATTTAAATATCCAGTATGATTATTTTGTCCGTACCACTGATCCGGAGCATGAAAAATATGTCCAAAATTTCTTAAATGATCTTTTCAAAAAAGGCGTCATTTATCCCGGCATTTATGAAGGTCTTTATTGTACTGGCTGCGAGGCCTATAAAACACAGGCCGAGCTTGTTGAGGGCCTTTGTCCTGACCACAATTGCCCGCCAGAAATTGTTAAAGAAAAAGTTTATTATTTTGGTTTGAGTAAATATCGGGAAGAACTGACCGAGATTATTGAAAAAAACCAACTTTTGGTTGAACCCGAATCCCGCAAAAAAGAGGTTTTAAATTTCATCAAAGCTGGATTAAAAGATGTGGCGATTTCCCGCACCCAAGTGGAATGGGGGATAAAACTGCCCTGGCAGCCAGAACAAACCATTTATGTTTGGATTGATGCACTTTTAAATTATTTGTCAGCCGGCTATCGCTATTGGCCGGTAGATTTACACTTAATTGGCAAAGATATTCTTCGTTTTCACGCCATTATCTGGCCGGCCATGCTTTTGGCCATGGATTTGCCCTTGCCCAAGAAAATCTATGTTCATGGCTATCTTACAGTTGAGGGGAAAAAGATGAGTAAAACGCTTGGTAATGTTATTTCGGTTGATTTGCTTATCAAACAGTTTGGGGTAGATGGCGCCCGCTATCTTATTCTTTCTTCCTTGCCTTATGGTTTAGATGGTGATGTCTCAGAATCATTTTTCACTCGGAAATACAATGCTGATTTAGCCAATGAGTTGGGTAATTTAGTCCAAAGGGTGGTAACACTAGCAAGTCGTGAAAAGATAGAATTTACGGCGAAAGAAAAAGGCGATCTGCCAAAGGATTTAATAGAAAAATTAGATAAATGCGATTTTGTCGGCGCACTGGGGGAGATTTGGAAAAAAGTAAAAGCTGAAAATCAAAAAATTGATCGGGAAAAATTATGGAGTCAGAAAGGTGAAAAATTGGAAAAATTATTAAAAGAACATTTGCAGATAATCTCTGAAATCGCAAATGATTTAGAAATTTTTATGCCCCAAATAGCCGAAGACATTACTAATCAAATTAAAACACTTAAACCACAAGTTCTTTTCCCCAAGATAAAATAATTTTTTCTTTGAAGAACCTCCGACGTTCGTCGGAGAACCTTGATTCCTTCGGAATAAAGCTGCAGTTTTAACTTTTAACATTTAACTTTTAACTTCCCGAGTAAAACGAGGGATTATGGAATATATCGATACCCACGCACATTTGAACTTTTCGCAATACGAGGGAGAAGTTGAGGCTGTTTTGAAACGGGCCCAGAAGGCCGGGGTGAAGAAAATTATTGTCGTTGGAACAGATCTGGAAATGTCAGAAAAAGCTGTGGCGCTGGCTCATAAATATCCGCAAGTATATGCCGCTGTTGGCATCCATCCAATCTATGTCGAGAAAGTGGGCAAATATATTGATAAAGCAATTGGCCAAATTAAAGAACTTTTATCTTATAGCAAGACCGTGGCCATTGGGGAGATAGGGTTGGATTATTATCATCAGAGTAACCAACGCTTGCAGGCGGAGGTTTTTCAAAAACTCCTCAAGCTAGCAAAAGAGCGGAAAAAACCAGTTATTTTTCACTGCCGGGAAGCAAAAAACGATATGCTAGCCTTGCTTTCTGCTCAGCCCTTTTTGCCTCAAGGAGTATGGCATTGTTACTCTGAAGATAAAGCCTTTGGCAAAATGCTTTTGGAGATGGATTTTTATCTCTCTTTTACTGGGATTTTAACTTTTACCAAAAATGAAGATATTTTTCAGTTGGTCAAAGAAATTCCGCTGGATCGGATAATGATTGAAACAGATTGTCCTTTTTTGGCGCCAGAGCCAAATCGTGGCAAAAGAAATGAACCAGCCATGGTGGTGGAGGTGGCAAAAAAGATTGCGGAGATTAAGGGGATAGCGCTGGGTGAGATGGCGAAAAAAACCAGCCAAAATGCCCGAAGATTGTTTGGGCTGAGAGGGTAAATATTTTAATGTTTAATTACTTAATGTTCAATGAATATTTTAACCACTAAATGTTTTAAACATTTAAGAATTTTTGTAATTCATTAGTCATTAGAAAATTAGTCATTTAGAAATTAACATTTTAACTATGTTAAAATGTAATTATGAACTGGATTGATCTAGTCATTATTGTTATTATCGGTCTTTATATCCTCGATGGTTTTCGGAGGGGATTTATTATTATTAGCTTGGAAATTTTTGGCTTTTTTGTTTCAGTTTTTATCGCCCTCTGTATTTATTTAAAATTTGGTCAGTTTATTGCTGCTCACTCCAGTATCTCGGTTATCTTTGCTAAACTGATTGCCTTTTTTATAATTTGGTTAGTTGTTGAGGTGGCCTATTTAATTGGGGTGCGCTTTGCCTATAATGCTTTGCCCAATTCTTTGAAAGCATCTAATATCAATAAATATTCTTCTTTTGTTCCGGCAATTGTAAAAGCAACTATTTTCGTTGCTATTATTTTGACTCTTTTAACCGCCCTGCCCATCTCCACTTTTATCCGTTCCAGCGTCTCTGGCTCAACCATTGGTAGCTCTCTTGTCAAAAAAACCGCCAAAATTGAAACTTCCTTTGAGCAGATATTTGGCGGAGTCGGAGACGAGGCCTTGACCTTTATGGCCGTCAAAGAGCCCAATACTCGGATTAATCTTGGATTTCGGCCCTATGTCATGATTGAGGATACACCGGCCGAGCAGGAGATGTTGACGCTAATAAATTTAGAGCGGCAAAATAAAAAACTAAAACCGCTAGAATTAGATCAAAAACTTCATATTGTTGCCCTCGCTCATGCCAAAGATATGCTGCAGCGGGGTTATTTTGCCCATGAATCGCCAGAGGGGAAAAATGTTGGCAATCGGTTGGATGAGGTAGGGATAGAGTATCATATTGCTGGGGAAAATTTGGCCCTGGCCCCCAATGTTGATATTGCCCATATTGGTTTGATGAAATCGCCAACTCATCGGGATAATATTTTAGGCACTGATTATCACAAAATCGGCATTGGCGTAGTCAATGCCGGGATCTATGGGGAAATGTTTGTGCAGGTATTTATGGACTAAATCCCGCTTCGCGGGATAGCAAATGGCTAATGGCGAATAGCAAATAGATGTCAACCCCGGCTTTTTTTATTAGAAAAAATATGATATGATTTTTAAGTTAAAATGGCTAAGAAAAAAGTTTTTGTCATGTTGTCGGGCGGGGTGGATTCGGCGGTGGCGGCGCTTTTGTTAAAAAAGCGCGGTTTTGCTGTGACTGGCGTTTTTATGAAAAATTGGAGCGGATTTGAAGGCGAGGATTGTGGTTGGCAAGAGGATCGGCTTTGGGCCAAAAAAGCAGCCACCAAATTGGATATTCCTTTTGAAGTTTGGGATTTGGAAAAAGAGTATAAAGAGAAAGTGATAGATTATTTTTTCAGAGAATACCGGGCTGGCCGGACGCCCAATCCAGATGTAATGTGCAATAAAGAGATAAAATTTGGTTTGTTTTTTGACCGGGCGATGAGGGAGGGAGCGGATTTTGTGGCCACTGGCCACCACGCTCGAATTCAGAATTTAGAATCAAGAATTAAGAATAAGGATCTAATCACCATGAATCACAGCCCCAAGGGCGAAATCACAATCGAATCACTACTTAATCACTATCAATTACTGAAAGGAAAAGATCCCCAAAAAGATCAATCCTATTTTTTGTGGACGCTTAGCCAAAAACAACTGGCCAAAACCCTGATGCCGGTAGGAGAGTATAAAAAAGAGCAAATTCGCCAAATAGCCAAC
>CAYYXM010000033.1:0-6349 GCA_964475725.1 uncultured Candidatus Saccharibacteria bacterium
AAACCATCAAAGATTAAAAAATTGTCCAAGCAAGATCGCACATTTATCAGAGAAATTACCCAATGGCAACGTAGTGTAAAAGATCCCCGGGAGTGGACAGAGGGATTAAAATTAGATTTTTTTCAAGATAGAATTTTTACTTTCACGCCAAAAGGTGATGTAATCAATTTACCGACCGGTGCCACACCTGTAGACTTTGCTTTTGCTATTCACTCTGAAGTTGGTAAACGCTGCTCTGGCGCAATTGTCAATGGTAAAATTGAAGAATTATCTTATCCGATCCAAAATGGTGATATGGTAGAAATTTTAATCAGCCGCAGTGCTAAACCTCACATAGATTGGCTGAAATTTGTTAAAACTTCCAAAGCAAAAAGCGAGATTAAAAATTATCTTCAATAGTTGCAATTTTGATTTATTTGTTTTATCTTGGAAAAGAAGATGAAAAATTTGCCTTTATATCAAACTCCTCGCGGTATGGCTGATCGACTACCAAGGGAGGCAAAATACTGGCGAAAAATAGAGGAGGTTGTTAGAAACTTAGCCGAGTGCTATGGTTTTGAAAGAATAGAAACTCCAACGGTGGAGTATAAAGATATTTTTGCCAAAGGAGTGGGGGAAACAACAGATATTGTCCAGCATCAAATGTTTTTGGTTTCTCGACCTGGTGATCAAGAGGAGACACGGGAGATGGTTTTGCGACCGGAATACACAGCTGGTATTGCCCGCGCTTATATCCAGCATGGCATGCAGACTTGGCCTCAACCAGTTCAATTATATTATATTGGTCAACTTTTTCGGGCAGAGCGGCCTCAGAAGGGAAGATATCGCCAATTTTCTCAATTCGGCTTTGAGATTTTAGGAGATACCTCTCCTATGTCAGATGCGCTAGTTATTTTACTTTCCTGGCAAATTTTGATAAGTCTTGGAGTTAGTAAAAAATTGATTTTAGAAATCAACTCAATTGGCTGCGAAAAATGCCGTGGCAAGATTAAAAAAACTCTTCAAACCTTCTTCCTGCAATATCAAGGGAAACTCTGCCAATCTTGCCAAAGCCGAATTGCTACCAATCCACTGCGTATTCTTGACTGTAAAAATGAGAGTTGCCAAAAAATAAATTCTGCCTCGCCGGTGATAGTTGATCAATTATGTGAGGAATGCAAGAACCACTTTAAGGGGCTGTTAGAATATCTTGATGAGCTATCTATTCCCTATGATTTAAATCCAAAACTGGTACGTGGCTTGGATTATTACACTCAAACTGTTTTTGAGTTTAAAGATCCCAAAGATACTGCCTCTCAGTCCTCCCTTGGGGGTGGTGGCCGCTATGATGAACTCGTAAAACTTTTCGGGGAGCAAGATACGCCTGCCACTGGTGTTTCTTTTGGAATAGAGAGGATTGTCGAAAAAATGGCGGAAAACAAAGTCAAGATCAAGGAAAAGGATAAATGCCAAATTGTTATTGTTCAACTGGGAGAAAAGGCCAAACAAAAAGGACTGGCCCTTTTGGCAGTACTTAATGAAACAGGCATAACCGCACGATCGGTTTTGGGCAAAGAGTCTCTACGCTCCCAGTTAAAAGTTGCTGATAAATTGGGGGCGCCTTATGCTATAATTATCGGCCAAAAAGAAGCTTTAGATAAATCAGTTATTTTGCGAGATATGAAGACAGGGGATCAGGAATCAGTAGAAATTGATGCCTTGGAAACAATATTAAAGTTAAAATTAGGCAAGTGATTAAAGGAAGGAGGTGAGATAATATGGCAGAATCAGAAGAACCAAAAAAATGCGGTTGCAATCCAGCCTTAACTGCGGATAAATGTGAATGTCCGGTAGATTGCACCTGTGGTTGCAAAAAACCCAAGGAGGGTGAAGAACCAAAGGAGGCCTAGTGAGAAATTCTGAATTTGAGCCTCAGATAGAGAAAGAACGGCCCCATGGTCCGTGGCCTGTTGAAATAGGCGAAAATCAAGAAATAATTGGTCTACCAAAAGGAATAGATAGAAAAGATATTATAACTTATATCGGTACAGCTGCCCAAACTCCTGCCGGTAAAAAACACCAGTGGTTTGCAGTCAACCCATCCAAAGAGATTTTGAAAGAACGCGATCTATGGTTAGGACAATTAATCAACTCTTTACCAGAGGATTTATCTGAAGAAGAAAAACCACAGGAAATAATTTTGACATTAAATAGATCAGAACTACCAGAAAATTCATCGGAAGAATTCAAAAAGGCTGCTTAATTATTTCTTAGATAATTAGCTAATTTAAAATTAGCTATTTTTAAATTGTCTTAATAATTTTTATTTATCCACAGCTTGCCCCGTTACTGTTTCAAGTACGGGGCTTGACAGTTTCGGTATTTGTTCGGTAAGATAGAAATAGAAATCCAAATCTTAAATGTCTAAATGATTAATGATTTAATATCTAATGAATGTTTAAATGAATTAATGTCTAAAAAATTAAATCATTAAATAATTCATTAGTCATTAGAAAATTAGAAATTATAACATTTCAAAAATAGGGATTTTGTCATTAGGATTTATTATGCAACCACTCACTCCCAAACAAAAACAAATCTTTGATTTCATCAGCCACTATATTGAGGAAAATGGCTATGCACCATCATATCGGGAAATTGGGGATCATTTTGCCTTTACCTCCCTGGCAACAGTTTTTCAGTATATTGAGGTTTTAAAACAAAAGCAGTATCTTACTGGGGAGGAAAATCTGGCCCGCTCAATTCAGCTCACTCCTGCTTTTGATGAACGAACTTTTGAGATACCGCTTTGGGGAACAATTTCCGCCGGTCATCCTATTGAAGCCATTAGAACCAAAGAAGCAATTGAAGTACCGCGCGATATGATGGGCAAGGATGTTTTTGCCCTCAAAGTGCGGGGTGATTCCATGATTGAGGATGGTATTAATGATGGTGATTATGTCATTGTCCAGAAAGTTATCAAACCCCAAAATGGCGATATTGTTATTGCTTTGGTTGATGGTGACAATGTTACCTTAAAACGTTTTTACAAAGAAAAGAAAACTATCCGCTTACAACCTGCCAACCGCTCCTATAAACCAATTAGAACGAAAAAAGTTATTATCCAAGGGAAAGTTAAAGGAGTACTAAGGAAATTTCGATGATTAAAGCAATCATAATTCTTTCTATTTTAGTTTTAATTTTAGCCATACTTTTGTGGCAAGCTTGGCGCAAAATTTCCCAGCTTTCTTTTTCGCAAAAATCCCTCTCCAGTCGCTATGGAAAAACAGTCGAACAATTTTTGCCTTTTCTCTTTGATTATCCCTACAATCCTGAAACATTTCGTTTCCTTGGCGCACCAATTGACGGAATTCAGTTTGAGGATGATCAAATTATTCTTTTAGAGTTTAAAACAGCAAAAAGTAAGATGAATGGAAAACAGCGTCATATCCGACAGTTAGTGGAAGAAGGAAAAGTTATTTTCCAAGAAATAAAGATTGACTAAACTTCTGTAAATTGTTATCTTAAAATAGAAAGAGATGGAAAATTTTTTTGAGTGGTATGACAAAGCCATTGCCTTTATCAATCCCAATTATCAATGGTTGGTGTCGCTGGGGATTATAATTTTAATTGTTGCGCTGTTATGGAAACTTATTAAAAAGACGTATTTATTTTTAATCCTTTTAATTATCTTTATTCCTGCATCTATTCCAATTTTCCGTAATTTCCTTTTGGGACTCTTGGAATTTATTAGGCAATTAGCTGCGAGGTAAACAATGCCAAACCAAGTAGCCTTAATTAAAGGGAACCAGCGAGAAGAAAATATAAAGCAAGCACTGGCAAAATTAGAAACAGAAATCTCTGCCGATATTGCTAAAAAGGTAAAGCCAAAAGGCTATATTTTGATTAAAACTAATTTTATTACAACCAGACGCCAACTGGCAGCAACAGATGTTAAAACAATCCAAACAGTTATTAATTTTTTGCGTCGCTTTTACCAAGGTAAGATTATCATAGGAGAAGGAGCTGGTATCGGCAAAACAGAAGAAGGCTGGAGAAATTATAATTATTTAGCTCTCCCCCATAAGTACCCTAATGTCCAACTAAAAGATCTCAATATTGACG
This sequence comes from uncultured Candidatus Saccharibacteria bacterium, assembly GCA_964475725.1. Taxonomy (GTDB): domain Bacteria; phylum Patescibacteriota; class UBA1384; order CAYYXM01; family CAYYXM01; genus CAYYXM01. Next base: position 4,105 of record CAYYXM010000033.1, read on the forward strand.
ACGGTGTGGAAAAAGAAGTTTATAGCCGGGATTTAAAGCCCTTGAAGGTAAAAATTGCCAAAACTGCCATAAAAGCTCCTTATAAAATCTCTGTCACACCAATGAAAACTCATGATATGGTTATCGTTACATTATCAATTAAAAATATGACTGTTGGCAGTCTTTGCAAAGGAGGCTTGCGTTATCTTAATGCTGCCTCTCGCATCCTTTTGCGCCGACCTTTCCATGATTATAAATCAGCCATCCATCAGGGTTATAAAGCTCTGAATATGAATATTGCCAAACTTTACGATTATATTACACCTGATTTAGCTGTGATTGATGGTTTTGTTGGTATGGAGCGTAATGGTCCAATTGGTGGTACACCAGTTAATTCTCAAATTGCTCTTGTTTCAACTAATGCAATTGCCGCTGATGTAGTGGGAGCTTATCTAATGGGCTTTGACTCAGAAGAAATCGGTTATCTTTATCATTTATCGCATAAATATAAAGTATCTCTTGAAAATATTAAAGTCTTAGGCGATAATATAAATAACTGCCGAATAAAATACCGACCGCATGATAATTATGTCAAAATGCTTGATTGGCGATAACTTTTGTTACATGTGACATGTTACATGTAACATGAAATAAGGAGGACAATATGGAGAGAAAAATTGACATCGATAAAAAAGACGAACTAGATTCCTCACCGGTCGAAACTGAAGAATCTAAGAAGAAACAAATGGTTAAACATCCGAAAAATTGGCTTGATATAACTATTACTATCATCTTGATTTTCGTAATTGTCGGCCTTTTGATTTGGATTTTCTGGCCCGCCAAACCAAGAGTGCTCAATATTTCTCCAACAGCTTTAGATAATTCTTCTACCATAACATCTACAGAAACTAGTAGTTCTTCTACAACCTCCTCAACAGCCTCGTCAAACGCTATCGATAAATCCTCGATTATTATTAAAATCCTTAATGGCAACAAACGAACAGGAGAAGCAGCAGCTCTGAAAGAGAAAATGGAGGCAGACGGCTTTAAGATTGAATCAATAGGTAACGCTAAAAGCACCTACCAGACAACGATTGTCGATTATAAAAAAGGCAAGGAAAGCCAGGCCAATTTAGTTAAGGAATTCCTCGCCAAAACCTATCAAACCACAACCCAAGAAAACAATGATTTAGTTGGTAGTGCGGATGTTTTGATAGTATTAGGATTGAAATAAAAGGGCCTTGGGCACTATAAAGAATTAAAAAAAATATCAAGGGAGGAGGTGAAAGAAAATGGCAGAAGAAAAACCTAAGGAAGAAAAAATAAAAGAAAAAAAGCCTAAAGAAGAGAAGCCTAAAGAAGAAAAACCTAAAGGAAAACCAATCGGCAAAATCGCCCATTATTACAGTAAAATTGGGGTAGGTATTATTGAATTAAAAGACTCCCTCAAAGTAGGAGATACTATTCAAATTAAAGGTCATTCAACTGACTTTTCTCAACCAGTTGAATCTATGCAGTTGGAGCACGAAGATATAGAAGTCGCAAAAAGGGGACAATCTATTGGTGTTAAAGTTAAAGATAAAGTTAGGGAGGGAGACGAAGTTTACAAGGAGTAAATTATGGAGGGGACAAATCAACCTGCCGAGACGCCACCAGAGCAAAAAACTAAAAAGAAAATCTCTCGGCGAACTGTCTTTCTTATTGTTCTAATTAGTTTAATTGTACTTTTAGCCGGCTATGGAATATACCGGCGCTATTTTACAAGGGAGGGAGAATCTTCTATTTTCTCCAAACTGCGTAAATCAGTAACTACTGCCCCGCAGGCACTCTCTACATTAGATGGTCAATTTCACAACCAAGGTACAGCCAACCGCCACCCCTTAGCGATAATGATAGAAAATTCACCTGAAGCTAGACCTCATTCCGGACTCACATCTGCCTCCTTAATCTATGAAGCTATAACTGAAGGAGGCATCACCCGCTTTATGGCAGTTTTTGGGCCCGAGGGCTCGGATAAGATTGGACCAGTCCGTTCTGCCCGTGGTTTTTTCCTGGACTGGGCAGCCGAATATGATGCCTTTTACGCTCATGTTGGCGGCAGCCAAGAAGCGCTCGATCGCATTGGAAGTGAAGGCATTAAAGATCTTAACCAATTTGGAATAGGCACCAAGGCTTTTTGGCGTGTTCCTCAAGCTGGCAAAGCAACTGAGCATACGATGTATACAGATACCGGAAAACTTTGGGATATTGCCCAAAAAAATGGTTG
>CAYYXM010000033.1:6359-7760 GCA_964475725.1 uncultured Candidatus Saccharibacteria bacterium
ATGCCTTATCGTTTAAAAGAGATGCCCTAACCTCAGAGCGAGCAACTGCCCAAACAATTAAAATTAACTTTTCCTCACCGACGTTTGAGGTAATCTGGCAGTATAATCCATCAGATAATTTATATTATAGAAAATTAGGTGGAACTGCCCATAAAGATGCCAAAGAAGGCAAGCAGTTAACAGCTAAAAATGTCATTGTCCAAGAAGTTTCCCATTGGCAGGAAGCCTATCAAGGCAAGGATGTCTGGAAGATGACAACAACTGGTGAGGGTAAGGTAAAGGTATTTATGGATGGTAAAATAACGGAAGGTACGTGGAAAAAAGCATCGCAGAAATCCAGAACTAAGTTTTATGACAATAACGGTAAAGAGATTAGTTTTAATCCCGGTGTTTTTTGGTATGAAATTGTTCCGCCAGAATCCCCAGTGACAGTCCAGTAAATTATGATTTGCCCCATAATTTTCACCAACGCAAAAACCCGCCGAAAGGCGGGTTTTTGCTGTGTCTTCACAACCCCGCTTGGCGGGGGAAGACCCTGTTAAAAGTTTTACAAACCAATTTCACGGGCAATCGCCAATACCTTGTTAACGTAGGATGTAGAGTGATTATAGTGGTAAAGAGCACCACTTAAGTCACCACGGTTAGCACCGTTGGCAGCTAAATAGTTAGCACCACCGTAAACAGCATCATAAACGTTAGTAATATCAGTTACTCCATCACCATTACCGTCTTGTCCGTAACTTCGCCAGGTACCAGGCATAAACTGCATTGGGCCAGTCGCACCAGCAGAGGATTTACGTGCAGTTGAGCAGGATTTACCAGACTCTACTTGGTGAACGGCCTCAATCAACTGCCATGGTACGCCGTATTTGGCAGAAGCCGCGCGATAAATTTCACGAAGCTCATCAAGGGTCAGCTTTTCACCGCGACCCTCACGAGCAATAACAAGACGTTTATTATCAGCCGGTGCGGAAGTTTGGGCAATGGCTTTGCGTTTGGCATCGTAAGAAGAATCACCAACCACAATTTGCAGGGTGGATTCTTTGGCGATAACGAAAGGCACGCCATCTTTACCCAACTCTATGGAAGTCACAACATCATTCTTGCTGTCAGCCTTTAACCCCACGGATGGAGTTAAGACTAATAGTGTTAACAAAGGTATGATTTTAAAGATCAAAGACATTGCAGAAAAACGTCTGACAAGAGTTTTGATTTTGTCTACCAACCCAGAAATGTGTTTGGTATTCATATTATTCTCCTGTCCTTAAGATAAGTATTTATATGATTAAAAAAGACAGGCCTAACCTGTCGCTTCTCAAGAACTACCCATTATACCACAAAGGAGTGGATTTGTCAAGGGACAAGCGGGTGTTTCGCACCGCTTGCCCCGCAGACCCCGTA
>CAYYXM010000034.1:0-7659 GCA_964475725.1 uncultured Candidatus Saccharibacteria bacterium
AAAAAAATTGTTCTCTCCGGCTATGACCAAAGGGAACTTAAAAAATATCTAACTATTCTCAATGCTCTGGAAACCAACGCCGAGGCCAAAAAGCTTTATGACGATAAAAAAGTGTTTACTGGTCAGTTTCTGCTTGATTTGGGAATAGAAGCCAGCCGGGATAATAAACCGATTGAAATAAGCCAGCAGTACACCCTGGAGCAGGTTGCCCAACAATATGATATTAGAACTATTCGTCTCTTAAACTACCTTGTCACCCCCAAGGAACAAGGCGGGGCCGGCCATGAAAGAATTAGAGTTAAACGCATTGCCTATGGCTACCAGAAGGATGACAAAGCCACTTCCCGGGAATCGCCGGGCGATACGCCCGACGAGGAACCCCAGACCATGTCAGCTCACCACACTGGCCAGGCAGTGGATATTTCGGAAATTGACTATTTAAAATGCACTCTTATCAAAAAACGACGAATTGGCGGCTCCAAACTCGTCCCCCAGAAACCCCGTCCCATCAAGGTGATGTGGCAAAGCGAAGAAGGAATGGCTCAAGACCCCTCTATTCAGCTTTCCTCTGTTTTGGATCAACTTTTGCGGGATTTGGCCCTGGGCGATTTTGGCGCCATATTTTTAGAAAATGGCAAAATTGATACCCGGGCCCTGGGCGAATTAGTTTATATGGTCGGCGAGTCAGTGATTGAGGATGAGCTGGATTTGGAGGAAGGGGCGCTCAAACGGCTGCGGACCCAAAATTGTCAATTATCCGGCGATGCCCAGATGGACTGGAATGCCACCTACAAAAACCTTGGCAAGGCAATTTTGGCCAAAAATTTGGGCTTGGATGACCCGGCGATTTTGTCAGCAGATAGTTTGGAAGGAATTGGTATCAATCTAGTTACCTCCTACATTGAACACCAGCTTGACCTACCCGCTGGCTCCATTATCATCAACTCAGACGGTTTAGGTCCAACCATGGATAATATTGCCCGCCGGCGCCTGGAAAAGATACTGGACCTACCATCCTGCACCCTTGCCAGCCCTGGTCAAACCATTGATTGGAGTCAAATTGAAAACGCCCTCAATGATAAGTATGAAGTTTATCGCCAGCTGGACGATGCCCTGGGACTGCCTGGCGTAGATGATGGTCTTCCCTCCTCCTCCCAGCGCTTGCGCAATAAAGATCAAAAGGTTTTGTGGGTCATTGGGGCAGCAGTATTAGCTGATGGCTTGGGTTATGATGTCAATCAAAAAAGAGAGTTTCTGCAAACCGTCAATAATGCTGCCAGCACAGGCCAGTTGGCTGTCCGCCTCCACTATCAAGGCCAAAGCTGGCAGTATACCCTGACAGAAGAACAGGTGGATAAAATTTTACAGGGTAAAAAAGATGAAAAGAGACAAACCAGTGAGGTGTCGGGCGCAACTGCCTTGGATGCCCACTTAAACAATCCCGATTTAATGAAAAACTTGGATGAGGAGGTGGCGGAAGCGTTGAGCGCCATCAATAATATTCCAGAACAAGTGCAGACCCGGGATGACCTGAAATTGATTTTAGCCAACAAGGATAAGTACGAGCGTTTGGCGCTCTTGCTTGCCGCCAAAAGGATGGAAAAAAACTTAAACCTGCCGGCTAACTCCCTTTTATATACCTATGTCCGGGATGGCAATGAGTCACGGCTGAAGGAGAATATTGGCCAGGCAAGGTTGGAGGAGGTTTTGAAACTCCCCCAAAACAGTTTGGGCTCGCATATTGAAATCCTGCGGTCTGACCTTTATGGAGAAGAAATTAAGGGACCGCTGACCAAAGGCAGTGTGGTAACTTTACAAAAGGCCTGGTCTGATAACCTAAAGGCCGTGGCTGATGTCAAAAACCCCAGCCATCCCGAGGAGGTTGTGCCTGCCGAAATTAGAAACCCCTTCTTACAAACCTTTACTATCAAAAACAAGCAGTTTATCTTGCCGGCTAATGTGCCGGCGGGGCTGGTGGTAGTAGTCCGTTGTTTTGAAAGCCAAGAAGATGCCAGTTTAACTGATGAAGCCATTAAATTGAAGATAAAAACTGCCATGGGTCAAAATGGGTTGACAGCTGAAGGTCTTGACCAAATATTGCATTTGCCCGGGCCGGTCCAAGGGGAAACGCAGCCAGGCACGACTGCCAACTTCTTATCCAACAACCAGGTATCTGTCCAACAATATAAAGAAGCGGTGGGAGGGGAGGTTTTGAAGCTTTCTGCTTCGCTGGAATTGATGGATATGTTTGACCTCTCTATCGGTAACTACAAATTAACCCAGGAAGATGTGGTGGGCTTTCTCTCTGGCCGGTGGGAGCAAATAACCTTAAAAATCGCCAGCCGGGCGGTTGAAGAAGAATTGGGGCTGCCGGCCGGTTCTTTTGCTCTCCTTATGGATAAGACCAAGACACCAGAGGAGAAGGCGCTAATCTGGGGCGGGATGTTTGTCGGTGAGGCCATTGGTTTGACCTCTTTGAACCTGGAAGGAATTAATAATGTTGGAGATTTCACCCAGCGGGTGGGACAGCAAAGGATTGAGGAATTTACCGGCTTTCCCACCGGCAAATTTACTGGTACCATAGCTGATATTAAGGCGGTTTATGGCGACCAAAAACTTTCCAGCATTATTTCGCAGCAAGAAAAAGAACAGTTTGACAACTGGGGCATCTATACGGCCCAGATGGACCAAAAAATTAAAAACTTCCTCGGCGAGGAGAATTATAAAAAATATTTACAGCCCATTGTCCAGCCCCTTTTGGACAATAAGCAAAAGGCTGATGAGCCAACCCGGCAAAAAATCCGGGCCGCGGTTGGCTATTCCCGCTGGAAAGAGGTCTTTATTGATGGCCAGGCCCGGCTGGATAAGGCCTTTAACCTGGTCAAAGACAGAACTGCCCTTTTTATTGGCGGCGGAGCTGACGACCCCAGCGTGGTCAATTCTTACATTAAGGATGTCGGCACAAATTTGCTGACCTCCGAAGCAATCAAGGCAATGAGAATTGATGACTACCTGAACATTGACTTGGCGGGCGATTATGAAATCAAGGGCAGTGATTTGGTCTACTCCATTCAACACGATTGTTGGAGGAGCCTCTCTAGCACTACTGCCAACTGTCGGGGCATTCTTGACATTATTACCTCCTCTGGTGGTTTGGTTTTAGACCAACAATTGGGTTGGGAGGCCGGTACAGGCAAAACTTTTATTGACGACTGGGATAATCCTGAGGAGCAGATGAAAATTGTCATCAAACAGGGTCTGCAAAAACTGTCCGAGAGGCTGGGTTTACAAGGAGATGGGCTCAAGGTTATGAGGGCCATAGTATTATCGGGCACGGTGTCGGGTGAGTTCGATGCTTGTTTGATGCGGGGCGATTGTTCAGAATGGCTGGCCAAAGGGATTACTGTGGGAACTGGCATTCCTTATGATGACACTAAACCACTGGTCTCCCAAGATATCAATAGCTTTATAACTGGGGACTGGAAACAGGCCTTTACCTATTGGGGCATTGCTGCTTTTGTCCAGCACTGGCAAAAAGATGCCGAGGGAGCGCCAAGCGGAGTAACCCTTGACCTCACCTATGAAGAGGTGCGAACTGCTTTTTATGGAGATAGGAATTACGCGCCGGGCGCCAGCACTGACCCCCAGAACCCCAATTATTCACCCGAGTTAGATTATATTAATCAAGAAAGAACGGATTTTGCCAATACGAAATGTCAAGGATTAACTGGAACGGAGGCCCAGGATTGTGCCACCCAAGCTTTTCAGGAATGGAATCAAAATGAAGACAGAAATGTCGAACAAGCCAGGAGAGATTTTCGCCGGGAGTTGATGGAAAACATCAGTTACAAAATCTTAGATTATCAGATGCAAAAGATAGACCCCAAGATTCCCAAGGGCTTTGCCCACGCAATTATTAAGGGCACACCAGAGCAGCGCAATACCATGCTTTTAACCTACTTAAATAATCTGGTGCTGGCTTCTCTGCTCCCCCAACAATATGTGACTGTCCTGTCGCCTATTTTGACCCGGGTGATGATGGGAGAGAAAATTACCGATGCCGACATTACTGCGCTGTCAGGATTTTTCAGTTGGCTGGATGGTGAGGGGGCCAATAAAATTTTTGGTTTTAAATTGCAACCCGGTACTTTTGAGGCCATCTTCCGCTATACCCAAACCGGTGATTTAAGCAAGTTGGGAAATGACCTCCAAGCGGCTTATCAAGATTGGGCCCTGAGCAAGGTTTTCAGCTGGGCAGACAAGGAGCTGGGTTTTAACCCGGGGACAGCCAGAGCGCTTTACAATGCCTATACTACATATCAGTCAGCTACCCAGGCCTATCGAGCCGGCCAGATTACTAGTAGCCAGCTTAATGCCCAAATGGTTAATGTTTATGCCATGGTGGCAACCATTGTCTTTGGCAAACAAATTGGTCAATTGGAGCAAAAATGGGGCATGGTGCCGGGAACGCTCTCTATGTTGATTACAGGAATTGCCACCGGCAACCTTGTCCAAATTGGTCTGGCAATTGTCATGAGCCTTTTTGGGGTTTATAAGGTAGAAATGCAGTGCGCGGTTGATTATTATCCTCGGGCCGGCGGGGATTATAATAAAAAGCGGCGGGAAGAGGCCCAAAAAGACCCCAATCACCCGCCAGCTTTTAATGGTATTGATGCTGAGGCCTACCGAAAAAATATTGTCATTGCCAGCCAATACAAGGTCCGCCAGCTTTTGGGTGACCTTTTGGATATGCCCGATAATATGAAGAAAAATGGCCAGATAAGCTCGCGCACTGAGATGAAACCCCAACAGATTATTACTATGCGCTGGGAAGATGTGGAGTCCTTAGTTGATAAACTAAAGAATCTTTACGGCAATGCTGACAAGCGGGGGCAGGGCGTTTGGGTGGTTGGCGAGCGGCAAGGCATGTGGGCGACTGGTCGGCCCGAGATTATTGAAGGCCAAGTTAAATTCCCCCAGATGTGGGAATCAATCCACGTGGGATACTAATATAATTTTCAATTTTCAATTTCTAATTTTCAATTGACCTAATTTCTAATTATCAACTCTAAAGCGGATTCTTTTTATCTCGTCTTTTTTGAGTTTTTTATTGATCTCTGCCAGCCACTTTTGACTTTCTGCCTGCATTTGGAAAGAATATTCCCGGGGGACCAAGATGGTTAAAACTCCATCTTTATATAAAACTGCCTGGGCTATTCCCCTTAAAGCTTGGTCGGCCTTCTGACAAATAAAAGCGGCTTGGGCGCTTTTGCCCAATCCTCTTTTTTTAAGGCATCTTTTTAAAATACTTTCAACTTTCTCCACGACTCTCCTTATTGAGCGTAATAATTTGGGCTTTTTTAACCAGTTTTTCTGGCAAGAGGTGCAAATCAGTCGTTGTAAAAATGGCTTGAGAAGTATCTAAAAAATCATCCAGGGCCTTCCTGTGGCAGAGATCCAACTCAGAGAAAACATCATCAAGTAAAAGGATCGGTGACAAATCTTGCCCTGTCAGAAATTGTTTCTCGGCCAATTTTAAGGCCAAAAGAGCACTTCTCTGCTCGCCTCTCGAGCCAAACACCCCCAGCGGTTTTCCCCCGCCCATGAGGGCAAAATCGTCCCTGTGGGGACCTTTGGTGGTCTGGCCCATCTCAATATCGTGATTGTGGCTAGCAGATAGTTCTTCTTCTAAACTTTCGGCCAAACAGGATGGTTTATATTCTAAAACTAGATCAAAACCAGTCGCCACTTTTCGCCAGTTGGCTAAAAGAAGGGGGTTGAAAAACTCAACCATTTTTTGTCTGGTTTGGATTAATATTTTGCCAGCCCCAACCAGGGCCTTATCCCAAAAAAGCAATTGCTTTTCATCTGGTTTGGTGTATTGGAGGGAAAAAAGGAGCCGGTTGCGGGCAAAAAGAGTCCTTTGGTAATTGTAAAGATTTTTGAGATATTCTTGGTCTTTTTGGCAAAGAACCGTATTAAAAAGCTTGCGCCGGGCCGAGGGTGGGCCAGAAACCGCCTCAATTTGCTCAGCAGTAAATAAAACAGTTGGCAACTGTCCTAAAATGTCCTTGCTATAAGTCTTTTTATTATTGATTTGATAGATCTTTTCTTGGCTATCAAGATAGAGGGTCATTTTTTTCTTTTCTCTCGCGACCACTTTTCCCCCAATTTTAAAAAAATCAGCCCCCCAGCTGATGGCCTGGCGCTCTTGGCCGCGACGGAATGTTTTGCTGGTTGACAAAAAATAAATACTTTCTAAAAAATTGGTTTTGCCAGTCCCATTCTCTCCTACCAGGATGGCAAGGTCGTCCAAATTTGTAGAGAATGATGAAAAATTACGAAAGTTGGTGAGTTCTATTTTTTGTAATTTCATTGATAAAACCGTTCTCTGTCTGCTATTTACTATAAGCAATAAGCTATCCCGCCATAGCGGGATTACTCTTCCGTCTGCAGCGGCATAAGTAAATAAAAATAATTGGGGTTTTTAGCCGATTTTAGAAGAGCTGGTGAAAGTTTACCGGAAAACTGGAGAACGATTTTTTCAGAAGCCAAACAACCCAGAGCGTCAAGAATAAATTTACTGTTAAAAGCTGTCTGGGTCGGCGCGCCTTCTGATTTGATAGATAGTGTTGATACTTCGCTGCCCATCTGAGGAGAAACTGCTGAAATAGTTAGATTTTCTTTTTCGGTTTTTATTTTGACATTATTGGCGCTGGAGCGGGCAAAAACCGAGGCCATTTTCAGGGCCGAGGCAAACTCGCTTCGGTTTATCTCTATGGTTGTTTCAAATTTTGTCGGGATAATTTGTTCATAGGCAGGAAAAGCGCCCTCAATTAATCGGGAGGTCAGAAGGGCATTACCGGAAGTAAATTGAATCTGGTTTTCGCCCAAATGGATAGAGATTTTTTCGTCTTGTGGGGAAACTAGTCGGATTAACTGATTCATGGTTTTGGCTGGCACCACAACCTCGGCGCTTTCTGTCAATTTTTTATCTAAAGCTACTTGCCCCTGAGCCAACCGATAGGAGTCAGTGGCAACAATTTTCACCTGGTCTTTAGCAAAGCGCAAAAGGACTCCGGTTAAAACCGGCCGGCTCTCATCCACGGCCGCGGCAAAAACTACTGCCATAGCGCCTTCCTTAAAGGCACTGGCTGGTACTTGGGTTAAGGGTGTTTTTTTAATCTCGGGAATTAAAGGAAATTCACTGGCTTCAATACCATTAAGGGTGGCGAGGTGGTGTTCGGAGACAAGATTAAGGGTCGTGCCCTTGGCTTCTAGATTAATAATTTTGTCACTGTTTTGGGAAACAAAATCGAGCATCAGCCGAGCCGGTACAGTGATTTTTCCCTCTTTCTCAATTTTGCCGCCGACCCAGAAGTTAATTCCTATCTCTAAATCTGTGGCGGATAGTTTTAATTGCCCCTTATCAGTGGATAAAAGAATATTAGATAAAACCGGTAAGTTTGCCCGGGTGCCGACTGCTGAAAAAACAATACTTAGCCCCTTATATAAATTTTCCTGGGTGCATGAAATTTTCATTTTTCACTCCAATCCTTTGCGCCCCTCTTTTTGTCAAGTTGTGGATATTTTGTGGATTTCTTGTTTATTGATTATTTTTTTGTGGGCAAGCTTTGTGAATAATTTTTTATTTTCTTT
>CAYYXM010000035.1:0-7646 GCA_964475725.1 uncultured Candidatus Saccharibacteria bacterium
AAAACTAAAATCATTGCTTTTTTTTCAGAAAGAATCCGGGCTTTATTTTGTAAAAATTTCATGCCCTGCCATAAAAGCAGACCGAAAATAATAAAAAGTAGAATTATTTTAATAGCTGTAAAGAATGCGATTTGATTCAATGTTTTAGTTTGATTTTCAGTTTGAGTGTTCATTTTTTTAAAAAGTATGATTATGATCCGCCAGTTGGCGGAGATGTCATTTTTTATTTTATAAAAAAGACAGGAATGAAATGTATGTCATTTTTTAGGATAAAGATTAAAAATAAAATTGATATTTTCTGATAAACCTAAAGCAGACGGCGGCAATTCGATTTTTTGCCAAAAATTAGAATTGGTTAAATTGTCTTTAAAGGAAAGTAGCGCTTCCCGATTATCAGCAAAACCACCTACTGTTATTGGCTCAGATGGGGTGGGCCAACCAATTTTAGTTAAATTAATACCAGCAGATAATTTTTTTTCAATTTGAGTAATATAAGAAGTGGGATTCATGCTCTCTTTTTGAATTGTTTGCCACAATGTGATTCTTTCGTTGAAAAGTTTTGCCTTATCTTCCAAGTCACCCATCGATACAATAGGTAGAGGTTTTAAACTCAGCGTTTGTAAAACACTATCAGATTGAGAGATTAATTGAGTGAAATAAAAATATACTGCCCCAAAAGCAAGAAGATAGATGATGCCAAAAAATAAAAATATATTAACAATATTGCGAGTAAAATGAGCAACTTTTTTAATTTCATACGATTGACGAGAACCCAATGGCAAAAGCGATAAATTTTTATCTTCCTTGGGATCAATTAAACCGCGCAGAGCCGATCCTAGTGCTGGCCAGAATTTATCAGGCAAGTTTTTAACAAGATCATTTTCTAGATTTTGAGTTTCAAATCTTTTGCCAAGTGTCCCTAATTGTGAAGATAGATTCAAAAAATAGCATTGTTTAATTTCTGTCTGGGCTTCAGTTTCATAAAAATCAGCCAAATTATTAATAGCTTTAGAAATATCAACTGATTTGATTAAATTGGAAAAACCTTTGACAAATCGAAGCCCGTTTTGATAAATAGCACCATCTAAATTTACACCCTCACCTTTTACAACTAAATATGGCGATTCAATTTTTGGCAAAAGACGCTCTAATCCAATTGACCAATTTTCAAAAGCCAAAGGAACAAAATGGATCTGTAGCAGAGCATTTAAATAATCGTCAGCTACTTTTTTTTGTACTGCTAAAATCAAAACTTCATTATTGCCTTTTATAATAGTGGAGGGAGGCAAAACTTGCCAATCATAATAGGCATCATCTGGTTTAAAAGGCAGATATTGGGCGATATTGGTAGAGATAAGTCCGGCAATATCTTCAGAAGTTAAAAGCGGAACACTTTGAGTTTTAACAAAAAGAGGCGAACTTGGCAAAGATACAACAATATAGCGTGTTGCTCTAATCCGACGCAAAATATCAGAAGCTACTTTCTGAAAAATCTGGGCATTAATTAATTTTCCGCCAGTAATAGTTCCTTCTGGCAGTTTTTGCTCTAAATATTTTTCAACTCGAATCTTACCAGTATTTACAACTACTACAGCGCGCAGATATTGATCAGTTATCTCAAGCCCGGTTGAGCGCATATTTGCCCCTCCTGCAATATTTTGTTATACCAGACACACTCCGCTATGCTCCGTGTTTCTGGCGCTTCCTGTTCCTCCAGAGTTCCCAACTCTGGCAGTTCACAGGAGCGCTGTCTTCCAAGTATATTTATTCGCTAATCTTATACGATATTATATCTATCTTTCCCTGTGGATCTCTGGAAACGACTGCCTGAATTTTTTTGATACTTTTAGAATATTCGCAATTAGAATTAATAGTGGTTTGGCCACTTGCTGGATTATCTTTTAAGACTTCAACTTTAATTGTACCATCTAAAGATATAGCTGGCAAAGTGTAACCAGTTGATGCATAGTTAGCGTCTCTTGTTAATTTCATTAGGGCATCATCAATACCACTTTGGGCGGAAGATAATGATTTTTGAGAATAAGAATAAGAACTGCCAATAAGAGCCTGGCTGGAAACAGAGGAAATTAAATATAATGCGGCAGCAACAGAGGCAAAACCGACAATAATTACTGAAACAAGTAAAGCTTGTCCTTTATTCTTTATCATCTTCCTCTCGGTAAAACACTAAATTGATTAGATAAGGTAAAATTATTTTGCACTGATGTAAGGGTAATTTGTACCTGAATTGTCGAAATAGTGGCATTCTTAATCTCGCTAAAATTCAGATTAGTCACTTTTATGCCAGTTGATGTTAAAGGTTCAAAAGCACCGCCCGTTTTAAAAAGTTCTAAAATTTTAGGATCCGCATCTGATAATTTGTAGATAGATTGCACGCCAGCTTTATCAGTAATCTCCAGTTGTGAAGGATTGGAAATAGAAAAAGAAGTAGCATTTGTTATATCCAAAGAAATTTTATCGGCTATTTGACGCATATCTTGCAGGATTTGGGAATTTTGTTTATTTTGACTTTGGCCCCGCAGCGTAACAGAAACCAAGGTCACAATTAAAAGTAAAACAACACTCATAATGCCAAGATAGATGATGAGTTCTATGAGGGTGATGCCAGAACAATTTTCAATTTTAAATTTTGCAATTTTCATTGAATTAATTAATTTTCAATTTTAAATTTTCGTAATTTGATCTATCAAATTTGGTCGCGAAGCGAATATTTTGCATTTTGCATTTTGATTTTTACATTATATTTATGGTGAATAATTAATGATAATTTCATCCACTTGGGGACTTTTGGTTTGGTCAGGGGTTTCTAGCCGCAGTTTGTAGCGGAGGTAGCGCTTGTTGTAAAAAGTGGAACCAGTGAAAATATAGGAAGGAGAGAGAGAATAAGAGGAACTGGTGGTGCCATCAGGACCCCAATACTGCCAGGGGCCGGTGGAATTGTCAGAGGAAGCCAGCTGCCACAAAATTTTTCCGCCATTGGGATTGCCGGTAAAACTTAAAGTGTTAAAACCAGAGGGGTTACCAGTGTCAAAAATGCTGGAGATAAGCTCACCGTTAGGAAAATAATTGCCGCCAGTTAAAACCTCTTGGGTCATTTTGAAACCGGCCAGGTCGCGAAAAGTCTCTGTTGTCCAATTGGTGCCGGAATTGGCGGAATAAACAAAGTAAGATGTGTCTTTATCAAAGGTTGGCGGGATGGCCCAGGGCTGGTTTGGGGCAGTGTCAACTTTAACTTGGTAATAACGAGTACTCCTGCTGTTGGGAGATTTTAGGTAGATATAATAGGTTTTGCCGGCAGAAAGTACGCGGGGAGTAGTAAAGGTATAAGTTCTATAGCTGTAAGTAGTGGTGACTTGGCTGGGCAGGGCCAAAGTGCCTTCTTCAATGGTTTGGTTGTCGGTTTGGTTGTATAAAACAATATAAAGACTATCAGCTGGCTGTTGGTTTGTCCGGTTAATATAAAAAGAAATGTCCTTGACCGTCACATCTCCGCTAATATTAAAACCTTGGCCGTAAAAATTGGTGCCAAAAATATTGCGGGTTTCGCCGGTTTCATAGGGGTTGCCGTAGGTGGTGGTTTCATTTTCCAAAAGAAAGAGAGGCTGGCGGGACTGAACGCTCCACCTAGTGCCATTAAACCACAGAGTATCAGAGGCAGAATCAGTGGAGCAGTCATAGGGGTATAAATTATTGTCCGGTAAAGTCCCCCGCAAACTGATGTTGCGACTTCCACTAATAGAGCCTGATCGGTATTGGACTACGAGGTGGTAGATACTGCCGGCCTGGAGGTCAACTGGTTCTAAAAGATTAATTTTTTGCCAGCCGAGGGCTGGGGGAGAAATATCGCCGTAACCCCTTTGAGTGGGACCAAGAAATGTTCCGCCAGGATTGCCGGCGTTGTCAGCCTGGAGACCAACGCGGTAAGTGGGAGGCGAGCGCCGGGCTTGAATGTAAATATAGACGGCCTTGACTTTTTGGCTGGTTAGGGAGGTAAATCGCATTGATTGTTTGTAGGTAGAGGCGGAAAGAGTGCCCAGCGATACTGTTGAATCAACCAGAAATTGGTTGCCATAGATTTTACTGCCTACGCCAGTTTGCTTGGCTAAAACTAAACTGCCAAGAGTGGTTTGCCAATCCATATTGGTGGCAGAGGAAAAACGGCTGGGGTCTAACCAATTATCCTGGCCGGCTCCCCCGCTCCAGTTGGTCTGACTCCAAAGGGCATTTTTATTGCGGGAGATGAAAAAAATAAGTTTGGCTAATTCTTGTTGAGCTGAAACTTTGGCGATAATCTTCAAAGTTGAAGGATCTTCATAGCCGCCAGTTGCTACAATATCGCCTTGACCATTTTGCCCGCTTCTGGAAAGAGAGGAGATAAAAATTTCGCGAGAAAAATCTTGCCCATCAAGCATAGTATTTTTATCGGCCATATCAGAAGTTAATGTCCAACCAGAAGGAGATTTATTTAAATAATAAGGTATATCGCGAGTAAGTTTATATAAAAAAGAATAATTAGAGTCGGCAATTGACTCTATTGCCTCTTTTCCTTCTTGGGCTAAACCTTGTGCCTGTAATTTTTTATCCAAATTTTTAGTTTGAGTTAGAAAATTTGAGGCTGGAATAATAGCTAAAGTTAAAAGTGCTCCCACCCCTATTCCAATTAAGGCCTCGACCAATAGCTGCCCAAAATTGAATCTTGAATTGTGAATTATGAATAAAGAATTTTTATTCTTCATAATTCCTCATTCTAAATTCATGATTCTATTCATTCGCTGATTCTTCCATTTTTATCAATATAAATTATTTTTGATGAGTTTTGATAAGTAAAAGAAAAAGTGCCAAAATTATCAGTCTCTCCTGAATTTTTTTTGAAGATAATATCGCTTGAGCCTGAGGGTGTTAATTGAATAGATGAAATTGTCGAGCCAGTTGAAAAACGATGGATCTGATTAGTTTTATCTGAAGAATTATACAAACTGCCAGTAAATAAGACAATTTTATCAGTTTCTAAATGTACTCCCCAATTTTTATCATCGAAACTGGCCATGGCTTTTGACTGAGCGAGTCTTAAATAGGAAATTATATCGGCGCTTCCCGATTGCATTTCAATATTTTTACCAAAGGAAAGAAAATTATAGGCAATTAGACCTGATAAAATGCCAACAATGGTCACTGTAATAATTATCTCGACCAAAGTTAAACCAGTCTTCTTCATTTAAATTTCGCTCCGCTTTCGAAATTCAAGCTCCGCTTAATTTTGTAAAAAATCAAACTTGTTTCATTTTGAAGAAATCAAGCTTCATTTAAATCTTCCCAATCAACTGATAAATTGGCAAAATCAAAGAAAGCGCAATTCCACCAATAAGTGCTCCTATTAAAAGCAACAAAATTGGTTCAATCAAAGTAGTTAGTTGTCGTACTGTGCTATCAACTTGTTCCTGATAATAATCTGATAATTTATAGAGACTATCCTCTAATTTGCCGCTTTTTTCTCCAACGCCCACCATACTTGTTAAAAGAGATGGGAAATAATGTGGCTCTTTTTTAAAGGCATTAGCCAGTGATACGCCTTTGGCAACCATCTGTTTAACAAGCACTAATCGTGTTTGATATTCTGGTTGAGAAATAGCAGTTGCAGTTATATCTAATGCTTCAACAATTGGTACGCCGGCCTGTAAGAGCCCACCTAAAACTATAGACAGCCGTGCCAGTTGAGTGTTGCGCAGCAGTGCCGAAGTCCAGGGCAAACGAATTAAAAGTCGCTGCAATTGCCGGCGGAGAAATGGTGAGGTAATAATAAAGATTAAAAAACCAATAATTATAATAAAAATAATAAAACTTAAAATTTTATGAGAAGAAATAAAAACCGATAGGGCGATTAAAAATCTTGTAAACCATGGCAGATCAATACTCATATCTGCAAAGACACTCTCAAGGCGCGGTACGACAAAACCCAGCATTAAAAAAATCACACCGGCTGTACCAAACATCAAAATAATAGGATAAGTTAATGAACCCTTAATTTTGCTGTATAATTCGTTTTCTTTCCGCAGTTGCAAAGATTGATTAGCTAGTGTCTCCTCTAATTTGCCAGCTGCTTCACCAGCCTGGAGAACATTAACTAACACTGGTGAAAAAGAATGAGGATAGCGGGCAAGACCATGAGAGAGGGTTTGCCCATTTTCCACATCTTTTTTCAGAGACAGCATGATGTTTTTAAGTGTTGAATTTTGACAATCTGCCGCTAAAACATCAAGTCCTTCAGCCAAACCAATACCAGAGGAAAGTAAAACTGATAGATTAGTAAAAAAATCCTCTTTTTCCTTAATCTTTATCCGAGATAAAAAAGGAATACGAGTCCTTTTTAAAAAAGAAGTCTGCTGGGTAATACTAATAACTATAAGGTTTTGAGAGGCTAGTTCTGTCAGCAGTGTTTGTTTATCTTGGGCTTCCCGTTGACCTTTTTCAATTTGGCCAGATTGAGTTGTAGCAGTATAAGAAAATAAAGGCACGTTCCCTCCCCCGATATACCGTCGGGGTCGGTCAAATTTAAAATTTAAATCTTAAAACTTAAATCAACAGCGGAAAAGAGAAAAGATTCTTTTTTGTTTTAACTTGTTCTTTTACCTTTTGCCTTTTAACTTTTAAGTTATTTACTCCCTTGTCACTCGTAAAACTTCTTCCAAAGTTGTAATACCAGCTTCAATTTTTCTAATGCCGTCCTCTAAAAGTGTTCTATAACCTTGTTTAATTAAAAGTTGTTTTATTTTTTCTGCCGGGGCATGAGCAACAATTAATTCTTGCAGTTCGGGCAAGTTGGGTAATATTTCAAAAATGCCAATTCTGCCCTGATAGCCAGTATCGCCACAACCTTTGCAACCTTTTCCACGATAAATCTGGGAAGGTGGCGTAACTTTACCACCAGTCAATTCGGCCAGCTGCCCCGCTAATTTTTGCTGCTCTTGTTTTGACAGAGTTATACGCTCAATGCAATCGCGATGAATTCGGCGAACTAATCTTTGGGCAATTATTAAATTTAAAGTTGAGGCCAAAAGATAGGGCTCAATACCAATATCTAAAAGCCGCGGGATAGCGCCTGCGGCATCATTAGTATGGAGGGTTGATAAAAGTAGATGACCGGTTAAGGCAGCATGAACTGCCATCTGGGCTGTTTCTTTGTCTCTTATTTCTCCTACCATAATAATATCCGGATCTTGGCGCAAAAGTGACCGCAGTCCTTCGGCAAAGATCAGCCCTGTTTTTTCGTTGACTTGGATCTGATTAATTCGTCTAATATCATATTCAACCGGGTCCTCAATAGTGGAAATATTAACTTCTGGCTGATTTAACATATGAAGCATAGTATATAATGTTGTTGTTTTACCAGACCCTGTAGGCCCAGTTGATAAAATCATGCCATGAGGATCTTTTAAGGCATGACTCACAATTTCTAATTCTTTACCTGACATGCCCAATTCCTCTAAATTCATTGGTCTGGCAGCTTCCATCAATAATCGCAAAACTGCCTTTTCGCCTTTAAGAGTTGGGATAATCGAAACACGAATAGATACTTCTTGATCTTCCCTTTTAAAAGTAAAGCGACCATCCTGAGGTAAGCGATGCTC
>CAYYXM010000036.1:0-7632 GCA_964475725.1 uncultured Candidatus Saccharibacteria bacterium
ATATTCTCCTCTAAATGAGCATACGGATCGCTCTTTTGTGTGCCTTCCTCTTCTGCTTCTTGAACATTTTGGCCTAAATCTTCTGTGGTTAGTGGATTAGTTGGTTCTTGTGCCTCTGGCAAAGCCGTGGGTTGGGCTCGGGCAACGGATTCTAGCGCAGACACAGCAGGTGGTTGGGGTGGTTTCTCAGGCTGGATTTCTGGTTGGGGTTGTTCAACTGGAAGTGGTTGCACCTGGGAAGTTGGCTGCTCTGGTGGAGGTGGTTGGATCTCTGGCGCTTGAGCTGGTTGCGGCGGTTGTACTTCCCAACTATCAGGACTCCCCGTTTTTTCCGGAATTGAAGAAGAAGGAGGTAAATCTGTCATTTTTACTCCTTTTTTACATTATAACTGAAAGTTAAATGCTTTGCATTATATAATATATCTCTGCAAAGTTAAATTGAGTCCTTTTATTTTTTTGAAAAATTAATCATTTCTTTGACAAAACTCTGGATAAAATATAAATTGTGTTGCGACAATAACCTTACACCTAAAATTTCCTGCTCTTGGAGTAAATGAGCCAAATAAGCCCGGGAAAAGCCATTTTTACAGGCGCTACATCCACAACCCCTCTCTATTGTTTTCAAATCCTTCTTTCCGGCTGATTTGCGCAGGTCTAACCGGCCTTTTTTGGTATATACCGTACCATGACGGGCTAATCTAGTTGGGGCAACACAATCAAACATATCAAAACCATATTTAACAGCATATTTTAAATCTTCTGGCTCCCCTACTCCCAATAGATAATGCGGCTTATCTTTGGGTAATAACGGCGCTACCCAGCGGATAACTTTATACATATTACCCTTACCCTCGCCGACTGAAACTCCACCCACCGCGATACCGTCAAAGGGCAAAGAAGAAATAAACTGGGTGGATTCTTCTCTTAAATCTTTATAAATTGAGCCTTGAACTATACCAAAAAGGACTGGTTTGTTTTTATTCCGCCATCCGCCAGCTGGCGGAGCGGATTTCGTTTTCTTTTGAAAGTATTCTAATGACTTTTGCGCCCATTTGTGAGTCAATTCCATCGCCTTTTTGGCTTTTGCACGGTTTATGGGATATTCGGCGCAGACATCCAAAACCAAAATTATATCTGAACCCAAATTTAACTGGATATCAATCACTTTTTCCGGGGTGAAAAAATGCTTTTTACCATTAAGATAGGAGGCAAATTCCACACCATTGTCTTTTATTTTGACAAATTTATCACGCAGGGAGAAAACCTGATAACCACCAGAGTCAGTTAAAATCGGCCCCTGCCAGCGGGTAAAACTGTGCAACCCTCCTGCTTTTTTAATAAATTTATCACCTGGCCGTAAAAACATATGGTAAGTATTAAATAAAACTATCTCTGTGCCGATATTTTTGAGTTCCTGGGGTGAAAGCGACTTAACTGCCCCATGGGTGGCACAGGGCATAAAAGCCGGCGTGTGAAAACTGCCGTGATTGGTGGTAATTTGGCCGGTGCGGGCGAGGGATTTTTTTGACCCTTTTATAATTTTGAATTTAAACATTGCCTAATTTTACCCTGAAATTATTAGTTTGTAAAGAAAAAGGGCGTCATTTAGACTAGACGCCCGAAGGAAAAAACGAAGCACCAGTCCCCCTACCCAGATGATGGCCAAAAGAACCAAACCAACCAAACCAATCTTCAACTGGAGTCCCCCCTTTTGGAGATATCATCAAGCCGGCTTTTTTCCGTCATCTTCACCCATTCCCTGAACTGCCCGCGCGCCTGCCTTCATGCTGGCCGGACAAAGTATCTCTCTCAAATCGCCAATTTCTAATTGTGGGAAGGTCAACCGGATTGGTGGTTTCCTATCCAGTAGCCAAGCTATTGGTAACCAGATAATCAAGTCGCCTGAACTGTTTTGGACAATTTTTGGTTTTGACCGAGTACCGGAAACATCATAATGGACAAAAACCCTTTTGCCAGCAACTTCCTGGACCAAAAACCCTTCACCCAGGGTCAGGACACGATAGTCATCTTGGAAAAGAGTAATTGAAATCCGTTTGTCATCTATCGAAACCAGCATATTCCCTACCTCCTTTTTCTCAAGGTGCGATATCAACATACTACCAAAAACCCTCACTTTTGGCAAGGGTTTTGGTGAGCACGAATAACACGAAACCAAACAACACTAATGACACGAATGTTTTGTTAGCATTAAAGTAATAAACGCTGTGCTAGTATTAATCACTTCGTTAATAGTAAAGTACTCTATTACTAGCCCCTTGGGGGCGATTATTACTCTATTACTCTATTATTTTAGTTCTACTTTGGCCCCGGCTGCTTCCAGTTTTTTCTTGGCCTCTTGGGCATCGGTTTTGGAAACGTCTTTGGCCACTTCTTTTGGAGCTGCTTCAACTAAATCTTTTGCTTCCTTTAATCCCAATTGCTGATTAATTTCCCGAACGGCCTTGATAACTGCGATCTTTTGAACGCCAGTATCAGCCAAAACAACCGTATAATTGGTTTTTTCTTCTGCCGGTGCTTCACCGGCGGCCCCAACAGCAGCGCCTCCTGCAGCGGCAACCGGCATGGCAGCAGCAGAAACGCCAAATCTCTCTTCCAGCGCTTTTACCAACTCTGCCAAATCCGCCACTGACAATCCTTCAATATCTTTGATTAAATCCTTAAACTTGCCAGTTGGCGCTGGTTTGGGTTTTTCCTCTTTGGGTTTTGGCGGCTCTGGAACCGGCACTGGTTCTGGGGCTGGCTCTGGTGTTGGGGTTTCCGCCTTCACCCCTTGGGTTTCGGCGGACACGTCTGCTGGCTTTTCTTCGGCTTTTGGCTCTTCTGATGGCGTCTCGCCTGGAGCGTTAGCGGAAGGTTTTTCCTCTGGTTTGGCTTCCTCAGCCGGGGTTTCTTCCTCCGCATCTTTCGATGCTCCGGGTAAATCCTTCTTTTCCTTTTCCCCTTTTTCCTCATCCTGAGGGGTTTGATCTTTTTCATCTGCCATTTTTTCTCCTTTCGTTTAACACTTATTTCACTAATATTGATACTAATTTCACGAATATAATTTAAAGCGGGTGGAAGGCGAAGCCGCAAGCTTTCAACAGTGACTAAAGCTAAGTGCAACGCTCCCGATGCTTGCATCAGGAAGTGAAACGGTCACTTTGAAAGCGCGGCGAGCCTAGACAGGACCCGCTATTTCAATTTACTTTTTCCTGATACTGTTTTAATATACTAACTAAACTATTTAAATTACCCTTCAGTGCCCAATGTAATCGATAAATTGGCGCCCGAATTGCCCCAACCAGCCGACCGAACAACACTTCTTTGGGCGGCAAGAGCGCCAACTGGATAATCTCTTCCTTCGCCACTGGCTTTTCATCAATCCACCCCTGCAATATTTCCATCTGCTCTTTTCCCTTAGCAAACTGTTCTAATGTCTTGCAAACCTCAATTTCATCACCTTTGCCATAAATTATCGCCAAGGGCTTTGTGTATAATTCCTCCGGAATGTCATATTCAGACGGCAAAGCCCGTTTCAAAAGCGTATTTTTGACCATTTTGAAATCGCTGTTTTTGGCAAATAAATCCTTGCGTAACTGAGAAATCTCTTTGACTTTCAATCCTGTAAAACTAATCAAAATAACCACATGGCTTTTTAGCCAAGTTTTCAAATTTTCTACCAACTGCTCTTTTTGGGCCCTCAATAAAACCATTCTAAAAATCCTTCGCCACCAAAGACAAAGGATCATTAAAGAAATATTCTTTTTGATTACCTCGACAGGTGCCCGCCTTAGGCGAGATTATCCCCGCTACGCGGGGCCCTGTTGTCTTTGGTAATTTTAGTGTAACAAATTGTCAATTCTGTGTCAAGAGGGTTTGACTTTTAGGATGAAATATGCTATAATAATTAGTCAAACTGGAAAAGGAGGGAAATGGATGAAAATACAGGTAGTGTCTTCTCGTCAAGCAGTAGAACCGGCGTTTAAGGCCGGTGCCGACATCGTTGTGGAGGAGCTTTCTCGTCTCTTGAATGACGAACTACTGTCAATTTGTCTAATCTGGGTTCCGAACGAAAAATTGGCCCAAAGGATTGCAATCTCTCTCCTGTTCTGCATGCCTGCAGGAATGGGAGAAAGATATTCTTCTACTCGCTGGAAGATCCGCAGGTTACAGTGGAACATCTCCAACGGCTGTTCTCACTGCCATGATCATCCCCTGAGCGTTTTCCTGACCCGAACCCAGTAGTATAGCGCCCCCGTCCTCTGGACGGCGGGCGCTTCTTTTTTTGTTAACACGAATTACACAAAAATAAGATTAAAATTAGAGTACGAATTTCACGAAACCGAAAACGCTAATTTCACGAATATAATTCTGTGTACAAAAATATGCGATAGCATGGAGATGTACAAACTTGAGAATAATTTTGATTTTTGACTTTTGATTTTTAAATTTGAATTTTTATCCCCGGCCCCATGGTAGAAGAAATGGAAAGTTTTTCCGCTGGAAGCGTTAGTCCATTTTGAATGGCTTGTAAGTTTTCCTTTAATTTTGCCTCATCCCAAGAAACCTTGCCGATTGGTAAGTGAACAACACTCGTGGCATCAGCTTTCCAGATTACCCGTTTTGCCCATTCTTTTTTGGCTTTTTCCACATCTTCAACAATTGTTCCTAATTTGGGGTTGGGCATTAAACCTCTGGGTCCTAAAATCCGAGCGACTTTGGCGGCTTTGGTCATCTGAGCGGGCGTTGCAAAGAAAATATCAGCCTCGACTTTTTTACCGGTTGAAATTGCGTCAATGGTTTTGTCATCCAGCTGGCCGATTTTCCACTCTTTGACCGGATGCGGTATTTCAATCACTCCCCGCAAAACCTCTTCTTTTTTATCTTTCTTCCCCTTTTTCATCTTCAATTTAAAATGCGCCTCAACAGTTCCTTCAAACTTGCTATAAGAGGTTTCTTTAACGAGTTTCAAAGCTTCTTCAATAGAATACAATTTATTTTTATCAACTGACTCCCCTGCCTTTTTCCAGCGCAAACTTCTATGCCGGACTCCCCTTTTCTCCGGCTTTTTCGGCGCTTCCTTTCCTGTCTCTTTCTTCCCCTCTTCCGGCTTTTCTTCAACCTTCCCCTCTGGTTGAGGTTTTGCTTTCTTTCCCTTTTTGCCCGGGGTTTCAACGGATGGTTCTACTTGATAAATTTTTGTCTTTTGCGTCCCCACAGTTCCTCACTTTCGCTCGATCAAATTAAAAGTTAAAAGTTAAAAATTCAAAGTTATAGTTTAAAATTTTAAATTTTGAATTATCGTTTTGATTTTTGATTTTTTATATTTTAATTTGAAAAGTCTCTTCTTTTATCCCCTGATTTAATGATTGTACGATAAAATCGGCTGTTTTGTCAATTATTTTGGAAACCATCTCTTCCTTGTCCTTCCCAAACGGCATTAAAACATATTTTTCCGGATCAATTTTTGCATCCCGGCCAACCCCTAAACGTACTCGCACAAATTCATCTGTCCCTACTACCTCAATCATTGACTGCAATCCCTTATGCCCGCCTGACGACCCCCTTTCCCGCGACCGCACCATCCCCAATTCTAAATCAATATCATCACATATCACCCATAAATCATCCATTCCCAACTTGTAATAATCCATCACCTTTTTGACTGCCTGCCCTGATTTATTCATATAGGTCTGGGGTTTGAATAAAAAAACCCGATCCGAGGGCTGTCCCGACTGGGTTATTTCCCCCTCATATTGACCCTCTAACCTAAAAGGGGGCCCGTCAAGCAACTTTGCCACCCTTTCCAGTACTCGAAACCCCATATTATGGGGAGTGTTTTCGTATTTTTTATCAGGATTTCCCAAACCAACGATTAATCTCATAATGAACTAATGACTAATGCTTTAATGATTAATGAATTTTATAATGATTTAATGTTTAATAAATTACGAAATTAAAACATTTATTGAAAATTGTAAAATTAGAAAATTGAAAATTATATTACATTCCTGGAATATTGATCCCCATATCCTTCATCATATCTTTTGATTTTTCTGATGCCATAGCCTGGACCCGGGAAATTGCCTCAGTGATTGTTTTCTTTAAATCTTCCTCCAACTGCTTCTTTTTCTCGGGCTGTAAAAATTCTGGCGAAATCTCTAAAGAAATCAAATGCTGTTCGCCATTAAAAACCACGGTGACTGACCCGTTTTGACTGCGCGCTTCCACCTCTGTCTCCTTCAGTTCTTTCTGCACTTCCCGCGCCTTTTTTTGCATCTGATATAATTGTTTGGCCTTGTCAAACATAACGCCTCCCTAAAAATTTACTTAAAAAATAAAAAATTGCTGATATTGCTGCCCCCATCATAGCCATTATAACGGCAAATGACAAAATTAGCAATCCTTTTTGCAGATAGGGATCGATTGGATCAGGAAAAAAGCGATAGATTAGAAGAAAAATTGCAGCGGTAATTATTAGCCCCCAGAAGCTGTTTTGGAAATCCTGGCCAGAGGGCGTCATGGTAACAGAAATAGATAAAACCAGATACAAAAAGAGCCAGGTACGCCAATGGGCATAATTTAATGAAAAGAAAAAATCTTTCAGTTGCCCAAGCCAGCCAGAGGGTTGGTTGATGAAAGAAATGGCCGGCAGTTTCATCAAAGTTGGCAAAAGCAGATAGCCGGCAAAATACAAAACTGCCACAGCCCCCAAAACAGGGGCAAAAGAGACGATAATTTGGCCGATAATAGGGATTCTGGGCTGACCATGGGTAACACTGCCGCCACTTGGTTCAAAAAGATTAATTGACTGGATGGGCGCGCCGGTGATAAGACAAGCGCCGGCATGGGAAATTTCATGGACGATTATTCCTGGCATTAAAAACCAGCGGGCCATCCTACCGGAAACCGAGCCGGCAAAGAAAAACCCCGCCAGCCAGGAAAGGACTAAAAGTAGCAAAAATGAGGCGAGAAATAAAATTAGCATCGTTTATCTACTAATTACGAATTTATACTAATGTACAAATGGGACCTTATTCGTACATTTGTAATGATTAGTAATTCGTAGATACTTATTAAAACTTGTTAACCCATTTTAAATATGCTTCAATAAAAGACATTAGCTCGCCATTTAACATCACATCTCTTACTTTATCGGATTTGAATTCTCCCAACAAGATCAACAAAGGCGCCCATTTTGGGACGCCTCTGTTTTTGTGAGAGACTACCTCGAGAGCGAGGCCGATGTCAGGGTTGGCATAAAAGGGATTCCAGTAGCGGTCGACGCGGAGACCAGCGGCATCCCAGTAGACATGCAGCGGTACGTCCTCGCAAAATTGCCCCACTTCCATCCATAGGCACTGTCCCTCGAATCGCTCAAGAGCGAAGCATCAGGACTGTATTTTATTTGAGAGCATCCCCCGCCAAGGGCGGGAAAACCTCTACCAGAAGATGGGCACGGAGTTTCTCACTTTCCTTTCACACGCTCCGGCAAGCCGTAGCCGGCCGGACTCTGGCTACTTGGATTTGAGAGATTTCGGCGACCTCGATCCGTAAATCGGGGTACATTAGCCTACTCTCATTTCTATATTACACGATTGTCAAAATTTAAAAAAGAGCCCCGCCATAGGC
>CAYYXM010000037.1:0-7414 GCA_964475725.1 uncultured Candidatus Saccharibacteria bacterium
CAATTTTGGAAAATATTAAAAAAAATCATACAATCATTATTGATAATATAAAATTTTCCAAGGTATCAACTAAAGAAGCAGAAGCATCTTTACATAAATTGCCGATTGAAGAAGGTACAATTCTTATAATTTTAGCCAAGCAGAATCTTCCAGTCGTCCTTTCATATAGAAATCTACCATATTGTAAAATTATTAATCTTAACAATATTAATATCTATGATTTATTAAAATTTAACTGGCATATCTGGGAAAAAGAAGCCTTTAAGAAAAAAATTGAATCATTTGATTCTGAAAAGAAGCAAATTGCATTCTTTAATCCTCAAGAGAAAAAAATCATTAAAACGTAATTAAAAATAAAATAAAATAAAATTTTGATGAAACAACAAATTCTTCTTAAACCAATAATTAGTGAAAAAACATTAAAATTAGCCTTACGGCGTCAATATACTTTTAGAGTTCGATTAGATGCTAACAAAAAAGAAATAGGCCAAATAATTAAGAAATTATATAAAGTTGATCCAATCGATGTAAAAATTTTAAACGCTAAACCGGTTTTAAAAAGACGACGTCGTTTTACTGGAAAAACATCTAATATAAAGAAGGCAATTGTTTTTATTAAACAAGGGCAAAAAATACCAGGATATGGTCTGGAAGAAGAAAAAAAAGATAAAAAAGACTCTAAAAATATTAAAAAGAATAAAGAGTGACAATGACAAAAGTTTCACATCCTAAATATTTAATCAAAAAATATAATAAAAAGGCTGGCAGAGATAAAACTGGCAGGATTTCTATACGCCATCGTGGCGGAGGAGCAAAGAGACTACTTCGAGTAATCTCCACTCTCGATCAATATCCTAATCAAGAAGCCAAAGTTATATCTATTGATTATGATCCCAATCGCAGTGCCGATATTGCACTATTAGGGTTAGCATCTGGTAAAAAAATATATATCGTTGCACCTGATGGTTTAAAAAAAGATCAAATGTTACTTGCCGGCCAAAAAGCTTCATTATCTACTGGCAATCGAATGCAAATCAAAAACATTCCTTCTGGACTGCCAATTTATGACTTAGAGATTATACCAGGAAGTCGTGCGAAATTAGTTCGCAGTGCTGGCAATCGTGCCTTAATTTTAGCCAAAGAAGAAGGCACATCCTATATTCAAGTCAAATTACCTTCGGGTGAGATTCGACGTTTCCATGAAAATTGCTATGCAACATTGGGAACTGTTTCCAATCCTAAACACTTTGCCCGCCGCATTTCTAAAGCAGGAATTATCCGCCATATGGGAAAACGTCCAACAGTTAGAGGTAAGGCAATGCATCCAGCTGCTCATCCTCACGGTGGTGGTGAAGGTGTTAATCCAATTGGTTTAAAATATCCTAAAACTCCTTGGGGACATATTGCACGAGGTCATAAAACCAGAAAGCCTAAAGCTTCAGATAGATTCATTATTAAAAGGAGAAGCAATGGGTAGATCATTAAAAAAAGGTCCTTTTACAGACCCTAAATTACTACATAAAATTCAAAATATTAAATCGGGTGATAAAACAGTTATCAAAACGTGGTCAAGAGATAGCATCATAACTCCTGAAATGGTTGGTGTAACGTTAGGTGTTCATAACGGCAGAGTCCACGTCAATGTTAAAATTGTTGAGGAAATGGTTGGTCACAAACTTGGGGAATTTGCTCCAACGCGCAAATTTTTTAAACACGGCGGTCGAATGGCACGTGAACAAGCTCAACAAGCATTGGAAGCAACTGCCACTAGTAAAAATCTAACCAATAAGGAAGAAGATGCCAGTAAAAGTTCAACTTAAATTTATCAAAATTTCACCTACAAAAGTTAGTCCATTAATCTCCCAATTGCGCAATAAACTTGCCAAAGATTCTCTTGATAAATTACAATTTGCACCGCAAAAAAGCGCCTATCTTTTGGTAAAATTACTCAAATCTGGTATTGCTGCAGCTAAAGCTAAAGATATAGATATTAATAAATTAATAATTACAAATTTAACAGTTTCTCAAGGGCCGCGATTGAAACGATATATTGCGGTTTCCAAAGGGCGTGCCTTACCTATTCGTCACTGCTATAGCCATATAACTCTAATTTTAGATGATAAAAAAGAAAGAGAAATAATTAAAAAGAAAGAGACAAAAAAATAGGAGCGAAAAATAAGAACCCGTCGCCTGCGGCGACAGAACCTTGATTCCTTCGGAATTAAGAACCCGTCCCGCTTCGCGGGACAGAACCTTGTTTTTTCTTCCCTCAAAAAGGAATAAAAAATGGGACATAAAATCTCTCCTCAAAGTTATAGGCTTCCGTGGAAAAAAGATTGGCAATCTCGTTGGTTTGTTAGTCAAAAATCTGCTTTTGCTAAAAATCTTTTAGCAGATCAAAAAATTCGCCAATATACTTTTAAAAAATTTGGTTTTAATGCTGCCATAGATAAAATTGAAATTGAACGTCGTGTTGGTGAATTAAAAATCATTATCTCTACAGCTAGACCCGGTATAATTATTGGTCGCCAAGGACAAGGTGTTATCCAATTAAAAGAAAAGCTGGAAAAAGAAATTGCGATTTCACCGATAAAACTGGATATTATTGAAGTCAAAAAGCCGGAATTATCTGCTTCAATTATGGCACAAACTATTGCCACACAAATTGAAAAAAGAATCGCCTATAGACGTGCTATTAAACAAGCATTGGAGAAAATAATGGCATCCGGTGCCAAGGGTGTAAGAATAGCAATTTCTGGACGATTGGGAGGAGCTGAGATTGCCCGTCGTGAAAAATTTTCTAATGGTTCGGTTCCTTTGGCAACTTTGCGCGCTAATATAGATTATGCTCAAGTTGATGCTTTAACAAAATATGGAACTATTGGTATTAAAGTATGGATTAATATTCCTGAGGTCCAATAATGTTAATGCCCAGAAAATTAAAACATAGAAAACAATTTAGTGGTAAGACCAAAGGTAGTGCTTCGCGTGGTTTTACTCTTGCTTTTGGTCGTTATGGTTTAAAAGCTTTAGAATCACGTTGGATTACTGCTAGACAAATTGAATCGGCTCGTCGCTCAATTACAAGACATATTAAACGAGGTGGTAAAGTATGGATTAGAATTTTTCCGGATAAACCTGTTACCAAATCACCTGCGGAAACTGGAATGGGTGGAGGAAAGGGATCTTTAGACCATTTCGTCTGTCCACTACTTAAAGGACAAATTTTATTTGAGTTGGATGGCGTTGGTGAAAATATCGCCTACCAAGCAATAACACTGGCTGGTTGTAAATTACCAATCAAGACTAAATTTATTAAAAGGCAGTAGCATGAAAAAGAAAGAATCTTTGAAAAATTTACGTGACAAAGATTTAAAAGCGTTAACTTTGGAATTACAAAATGCTTATCAAAAACTAATGCAATTACAATTTGATAAAACACTGGCAAAAAATAAAAATAAATGTGCAATCAAAAATCAAAAAAAAGAAATCGCCAGAATTTGGAGCATAATAGGTGAAAAAGCTGCCGAAAAAGGAGAATAATATGTCAAAATTTTTTACAGGCCATGTGATTAAACATCACAACACATGTGCCAAAGTAGAAGTAATAATAACTAAAATTCATCCTCTTTACAAAAAACGATATAAAATTCATCATTGCTTCCAAATTTTTGATCCTAAAAATTTATGTAAAGTTGGCGACTTTGTAGAATTTTCCAATTGTCGTCCCATTACTAAAAATATTCATTTTAAAATTAATAAAGTAATTAAATGATATTACCCTATAGTCGATTAAAAGTTGCTGATAACTCTGGTGCCAAAGAAGTTTTGGTTATTCGGGTTATTGGAGGAGGAAAATTAAATGCAGCTTCTGTCGGCGATTTAATTGTTTGTTCTGTTAAAAAAGCTCTTCCTCATGGTCAAGTTAAAAAGAAAGAAAAGGTTAGAGCAGTAATTGTTCGAACAAAATATCCAATTGGGCGTAAGGATGGTACGAGGGTCCGTTTTGATGATAATGCAGCTGTAATTATTAATCCAGATAGTACGCCAAGAGCAACTCGAATTTTTGGTCCAGTTGCACGAGAGTTAAAAGATAAAGGATACAATAGAATTATTTCATTAGCTTCGGAGGTCTGGTGATTATTAAAAAGGGTGATGTAATTTTGGTTTTGTCTGGCAAAGACCGTGCAAAAACAGGTAAAGTTTTATCAATATCCTCAAAAAAACATAAAGCTATTGTTGAAGGATTAAATATTGCCAAAAAACATCTTCGTCCTTCTCGCGCTCATCCCCAAGGCGGTATAATTAAATTTCCAGCTCCAATTGATTTATCAAATTTAAAAATAATTTGTCCCCGTTGTAATAAAGCTACCCGTATCGCCTTTAAAAAATCTAATAAAAAAACAGCTAAAATGAGAATTTGTAAAAAATGTAAAGAGGCAATCGATGGCTAAAGAAATAATGGGAAAAATTGAAAAAGTTGTTATTTCATGCAGCTTTGGCAAAAATCCAAAAATAAAGGATAAAGTTGAACGAACCTTATCTCAAATTTCTGGTCAAAAATCTCTTTATACCCATGCTAAAAAATCTATTTCCAATTTTAAATTACGACAAGGTGATATTATTGGAATGAAAGTAACACTGCGCGGCAAAAAAATGAAAGATTTTTTGACAAAATTAATTAATATAAGTTTACCAAGAGTAAGAGACTTTCGCGGTTTAACTCTCGCTTGTTTTGATAAGGAGGGCAATTATACTCTTGGTTTTAAAGAGCAAATCGTCTTTCCAGAAATTGAAACAGAAAGAGTTGAAGATTTACATGGTTTGCAAATCACAATTACAACATCTTCTAAAACCGATGAAGAAGGTAAAAAGATTTTAGAAAATTATGGCTTCCCTTTTAAAAAGGAGTAATCGTGGCTAAAACATCTTGGATTGTCAAAGCAAAAAGAAAACCAAAATATTCTACCCGTAAAATTAATCGATGTAACCTTTGTGGTAGAGGTCGAGGATTTATTAGAAAATATGGAATTTGTCGGATATGTTTTCGCCAGCTTGCCTCTCGCGGTCAAATTCCCGGGGTAAGAAAAGCATCATGGTAAGAAGTAGGGAGTAAAAGATGGATCCAATTGCTAATTTATTTACATCACTTAGAAATGCTGGATCTGTTGGCAAGCCCAGTATTCTTTTGCCTTTTTCCAAGTTTAAAAAAGCAATTTCAGATGTTTTAGTTAAAGAAGGTTTTATTAGTTCTGTCAAAGAAATTTCCAAAGATGATAAAAAATATCTTGAAATATCATTAAAATACAAAGGCAATGAGCCAGTATTTGACAAAATCAAGCAAATTTCTTCTCCTTCTGTCAAAATTTATGTTAAATCCTATCAAATTCCCAGGCCACTTGACGGATTAGGTGTTGTTTTATTATCAACCCCCAAAGGTGTCATGACTGGCAGAGATGCTAAAAAACATGGCTTGGGCGGGGAAGTTATTTGCGAAATATATTAAGGAGACAATAATGACATCCGTTACACTACTGTCTTTTTCTTCCATAACATAGGAGCGAAAAATGAGTAGAATTGGCAAAAAAGAAATAGAAATCGATGGAAATGTAAAAATTTCCATTGCAGGAAAAAATGTTTTAATTTCTGGTCCCAATGGACAGGAGCAAATTAAATTACCAGATGTTTTAACTGCAAAAATTAATGATTCAAAATTAATTGTAGATAGAATTAATGATAAAAAAGAAACCAAATCTTTACATGGACTTTTTCGTCAACTTTTAGCCAATGCCACAAAAGGAGTTACTGAAAATTATCAAAAACAATTAGAAATTAAAGGTGTTGGTTATCGCGCAATACAAGATGGCGAAAAACTGGTTTTATCTCTTGGTTACTCTCATCCAGTAGAAATTATACCGCCAGAGGGGATTAAATTTACAATTGCCAAAAACATCATTACAATAGAAGGATTGAATAAACAAAAAGTCGGCCAAATGGCAGCTCATCTGCGAAGTCTGCGGCCTCCTGATCCTTATAAGGGTAAAGGAATACGATATTTAGGCGAAAATATTAAATTAAAACCTGGTAAAACTGCCAAGGCTACAGGAGAATAAAATGCAAAAAGGCAGACTCTCTCGTAAAAGAAAAATTAGGGCTAAAATTTCAGGGACACAAGAGCGTCCAAGACTTTGTGTTTTTAGATCTTCTAAGCATATTAGTGCCCAAATTATTGACGATGTGAAAAGAAAAACATTGGTTTCAACTTCTGATTTGAAAATAAAGGAAAAGAAAACAAAGATAGAAAAAGCTTATATGGTAGGCGAAGATTTGGGCCAAAAAGCTATCAAATGTAAAATTAAAAAAGTTGTCTTTGATCGGTCAGGTTTTGCTTACCATGGTCGCGTTAAGGCTTTAGCCGAGGGAGCAAGAAAAGCAGGATTGGAGTTCTAAATGTATAGAGAAAAATCCAGAGATAGTGAATTTGAACACAAAGTTGTAGAAATATCAAGAATTGCCCGGACAGTTGCCGGAGGCAAACGGATTAGATTTCGTGCTTTAGTTGTTTCCGGAGATCGTAATGGTCATGTTGGGATTGGGCTGAGTAAAGCCAATGATTTATCCGAGGCGATTAAAAAAGCCACCAGTCAATCTAAAAAAGAAATGATTAGTGTACCGCTGAAAGATGGAACAATTGCTTGCAGTGTTTATTTTAAATATGGTCCGGCAAAAATAATTTTAAGACCTGCCAAGAAAGGCAAATCAATTATGGCTGGCAGTTCTGTTAAGACCGTTTTAGAATTAGCGGGTATTAAAAATATTTCAGCTAAAATTCTTGGTTCACACAATAAGTTAAATAACGCTAAAGCTACATACTTTGCCCTGCAGCAGTTAAAAAAATACCAAGGAGAATAATGCTTGATAAATTACCCAATAAAAATAAAAAGAGCAAAAGAGTTGGACGGGGAATTTCTGCGGGAGGTGGCAAAACAGCCGGTCGAGGAACCAAAGGCCAAAAAGCTCGTTCAGCTCATAAAATCCCTCGCCGCTTTAAGGGCGGAGAAATGCTTCTTTTGTCACGCATTCCTAAAAAACGGGGTTTTGCAAGTAAATTTCCCAAACCCTATACAGTTAATTTGGAAAAAGTTGTTGATCGGTTTAAAGAAGAAGAAATAATTACCCCTCAGTCGCTTTTAGAAAAGGGGATTATTAAAGATTTAAAGCGGCCTGTTAAATTAGTTGGGAAATGTAAGAAAAGGATAAAAATTGAAAATTGCCTGTATAGTAAAAGTGTAGAGAAAGAAATATCTTTAAAAAATAAACTACTTCGCGGTAAGCCGCGAAGTATCCCTACGGGCAAGTTTGTTTTAAATAAGAACCTGCCTCGCTACGCTCGTCAGAACCTTGTTATTCGCTT
>CAYYXM010000038.1:0-7407 GCA_964475725.1 uncultured Candidatus Saccharibacteria bacterium
TTGTTCTAATTCTTTTTTACTCTTTTTGAATATGAAAGTCAATATCATCTGTATCACTTTTCGGCATATGCCTCAAAGTGCAACAAAAAGCCCGCAAGGTCTTGTCTTGCCCCGATTGAATTAGACAAGTTGTCCTGCGGGTATAGAAAAAGTTCTGTGAAAGTTAACGATCACTCTGGAATCTACATCGCGGATTTGCCCCCCAGATTGAGGTCGGTGAGCCTATCAAGCACTTTGAGATCCTCCTCTTTGATATTAACCCTCATGACACAATTTCTTTTTTAATTCTTCTGCCTTTTGACGGAAAATCTCCTGCTTTTGTAAGGCGTCCTCAATGAGAGGCTGAATTCCGGTTTTATACAAACTTATACTGCCCCCTATTTTTTCATCATAATAATCTATGTTTTTGGGATCCCATACTTGAACACCTTCCTCATATATTTTTAAGGCCATTTGGTAATCTTTTATCTTTTCAAAGATCTCGGCAGCTTCTAATTGTAAAGCCATATGATGATCTCCCACCCTTTCAAAAATCTCAGGATCGACTCCAGTTAACTGGGCCAATCCAGGGTTGATTAGAAAATGCCCCAAGGCCTTATAACAGTAATGAAATTTCAGAAAACATCGAACAAATGTTGCACCATCATTAGTGCTGAACTGCATTAAACATTCATAGATGAGCCTTTCCAGAAAAGCAATTGGTATTCTTTCCCTAAACTGGTCCCATCCGGTTGGTGGGATAGTTGCCAAGTCGTGGACAAATCGAGACACTTCCTGGCCAAACCAAGCATCCTCTTCTTGAGAATAACACTTTGTCCTGATCGGCACGAACTTTCGCATCCTCTCTTCTCCTTGCGACGGTTAGTCAGCTCCATCTTACGCCAAGGCTTCGGACGGCAAGCCAAATGATAGGATAGAACTGCCTTCACCGCCACAAGGGGGGGTTGCTTGCAGTGAGCGAAGTCGAACTGTCAAAGAACCATTTATCAACCTTATTATTCTCTTTTTATTAAAAAAGTCAAGACCTGTGTCTTGATAGTTGGCTCCGGGGGCGACCTGCCTGCCGGCGGGCAGGGATTCTCAGGGGCGTATCAGAGCCCCTTCTCGGTCAGTAATTTTTTAAAGTTTCCTTTAGCATTATTTTTAATGTTGTTTTCCCCTTGCTGGTTTTAAAATATTTCTCTCTTCTTTGAGCGTCTATTTTGGATAAATGTCCTTCAAAATAGATCAGTTTTAAGGGTAAACGTTTAGCCGTTGAGATGTTTTTACTCTGGTTATGTTCAGAAATTCTTCTTTTTAAATTATTAGTTGAACCGATATAAAACTTTTTGTCCTTTAAACTATACAAAATATAAACATACCAAAATTTCATAATGTTTCTGGATAGGCAGTGAACCATTCCCATAAACCACTCGCTTGTGCTCGGATTTATGGTCAGGTACACTGCATGAACCAATCTTTGTATTATTGGGCGAAGCCATGAATCAGACCACTCCTGTTATTCAGAATGGAATTATGATAACAGGAAGGGATTGGTTCATGGCTCCGGGGGCGAGATTCGAACTCGCAACCAACTGCTTACACCTAATCCACTATTTTCATAGCGGCGTGGACTATATCTTCACCATATCTTTTGACACAGGCGTCTTGGTATCTAGTCTCTACGGGCCCCCGCCTTGGCGGGGTTCCCACGGTATCAGCATATCTTACGACTTAGCTTTCACCGTTATCCCAAGATTTTCACCCCAAAATTTCTTTTGGGGGCTGCATAACCTTACAGGCAGTCGCTCTGCCATTGAGCTACCCCGGAATACATTACAATTTTATCATCTTTTTCCTCTTGTGTAAATGAAAAAGATAATTTATTATAAAAGAACGAAAGGAGTTATTGTGAAAAAATTGACTCTTATACTTTTAGTGATGGGGGGACTTTTGATAATTGGATGCGGCAAGAAGACAGTAAGCAATACAACAATTACATCTCAAGGGGAAACTTCTGCTACCACAGCAGCTTCCAATCAATCCACATCTGCCTCTGCTTCAACTACTACAACCAAAAAAGGTCTTTCCGGTGAAATACCAACTCCCACTACCAAACCGGTTATTGGCCCTAATGATCAAGTTGAACTGCCTGGCTCCATTGCTTCTGCTTCAGGCAATTTAGTTGTTGTTGCTCCCCAAAAAGGAGAAAAAATAAAATCACCAGTTGAAGTCAAAGGATCCGCCCGAGTTTACCAGAATAAAGTCTATCTGCGGCTGAAAGATAAAAATGGGGGATTATTAGCCGAAACCCAAGTTGAGGCAACAATGGAATCAGGCCCCATTACCGGCACAATGTTTGGTCATTATACTGCCAATATGGATTTCAACCCAACAACTGATTCTGGCTCAATCGAAGTTTTTGGCAAAAATGAACAAGGCCAGGAAACAGATATGGTAACAGTGTTAGTTAAATTTTAATATTTGTTCATTTAGAATAATTAACATTTTGACCCTGAACATTTAACAAATATTAAGGTAAGCGTCCACCGACGTTCAACCTCTTAGCAAATTAGATGATTATTTCTCTTTGCTAATTAGGTTTCACTTTGGTGGACTTCCTGAACTCCCGCCAAAGGCGGGATTCAGGAGCGGAGGTGGTATGAATAAAAAAATTTTGTCTTTACCCGTTAGCGTTAATATCCTAGCCCTTTTGGCAATTATTGCCATAACTATTGTCGGTTTTTTCTCCCTTTGGTGGAAGTCATTGGCCATAAACTCATGGCAATCTTTTGATTTACTTCTCTTTTGGACGTTTTTAGTCGCACCCCTTATCTTTGGTGGTTTTCTACTTTTGCCATTGGGAGGCCGTAAAATTAAGGTTGCCTTCTATATTTTCCTTTTGGCTGCCCTTGGTCAAGCAATTACCAGTATGCTTATTGGCAAAATGGCGGCAGAAATAATTTTACTTCTTTGTGCTTTTATATTGATGGTGATAGTTGTTTATCTTGCCGGTCTCTATTTAAAAACAACTTTTTTACCGCAACAAAGCCCACATAGTCGAGAATATATTTATATGGCTCTTTTCTGGTTTATTATCGGAAGTGGTTTTAATTTATATCTTGTTTTAAATAAAATTTTCAACTTCCAAATTATTCTTTCCAATTCAATGTTCCATTTTATTCAAATAGGAATATATGGGTTTATTTTTCCGATGCTTTTGATTATAACCTCTCAGGACCAAAATCTGCCGGCCAAAATAAAATCTTCTTTATTCTACGGCTTAAATCTTGGCCTTGTTCTAACTTGCCTTTCATCCTTGGGTGATATTGTAATATTTGCCGGCAATTGTATTTTGATTTTAACTATGGTGGCCTATATCTGGTTTTTACATTTATGGCGAGAAAAGGAAGCATATTGGCTATTTCTAATTTTGGCTGTGGCTTGTAATTTAGCCATCATTATTTTGCCATTTTTCAATAAAGAAATAGATCTTTTATGGATGGCAGGTAGTCTTTTTCTTCTTTGGGGTTTTGGGGCTGGAGCAATTAGTAGTCTACTGCCTGCCCAAAAAATTTTGCTGCGAGAAAAAATTGTGCCATATGTTTGGGAGTTAGCCACTTTGGTTTTTATCGGCAGTTTCTGGTGGCAACCATTATCAATTGCTGTTGGTATAATTTTAATTATTGGGTTATTTCTTAATTTAATATCACTTCGTCAACCTCAATCAGGTGAGATAGAGGTTTGAAATGAATAGATAAACAGATTATCAAGATGATTGGATAAATGGATAAATAGGGATTCCCCGATCTTCTGATCATCTATTCATCTAATCATCCTGAGCCCCCGCTAAGCGGGGCACAGGAGCGGGAGGGGTATGCCATTATCATTTGACCTCTTTGAAGAAGAGGAACAGGAAGAGAAAGAAAAATTTTTACCCCAACCCTCTTTCGGGGAACGTTTTGCTTGGGCAATTACTCATCTCTCACGGAAAAAATTACTTCTTTTAGCATTTGTTATTGTTTTGCTTTTGACAGGTGGAATTGTCTATAAATTTTCGCGCAGTTTTAATATTGGTGCCCAAGTTTTGCAAACTACCACTTCGACCCCTTCTTCTTTAACACCAGGTGGAGTTTTCCTGCCTCCGACAAAAATTCCCACTAATCGCTTTATGGTGCCAGAAACAACTCGTTATCAAATTATTGGTGGTTGGCTTGTCCCATGGGAGGTCAATTCCTTCAATTCCTTTCAAAATAATGTTGCCATTATTGGCGAGATTTATCCTTTTTGGTATGAGATTGGCACTGATGGAGTAACTATTGATCGCAAATATGCTTCTTTAGTTATAGATCAAGCCAAATATTTAGCCAAAGCCAGAAATGTCAGAATCCTGCCAACGATATCGGCTGATCCAGATTTAATCTCTCAAACTTTGTCTGATTCTTTCAAAAGAGGGCAGCACGTCATTAATATTGTTAACTTAGTTACCATCAACGGTTACGATGGCATTGATATTGATTATGAAGGTTTATCGGATAAATCCAGTTTTAATCTTTTTACCCAAGATTTAGCCACTGCCTTGCATAAAGAGGGGAAACTTTTATCAATAACGGTCCAGGGGGCAACTTCTGTTTCAGAGATTACCTTGGATTGGCAAACTATTGGCAAATATTCTGATAGAGTTAAAATCATAGGTTATGATTATCATTCTCGTATTACTGATAATCCTGGGCCTATTGGGCCTAAGGGCTGGCTTTCTGCTATTTTAAACTGGGCAACCTCACAGATTTCACCAACCAAAATCATTATTGCCCTAGGAGCTTATGGTTATGATTGGCAAAAAGAATCAACCGGTGGTTGGACCGGCAGTGGTCTGACATATCAGGGAGCAATTGATCTACAAACAAGATATTCCGCCAAACTGGAAAGAACAACTGGCACAGACGATCGCGGTTACCAGTTAGGCAGCACCCCCCATTTTTCCTTTATAGATGGGGAAGGCAAAGAGCATCAAGTTTATTTCGAAGATACCCTCTCTATTTCCGAAAAACTTGATTTAATTAATCAATATAAAATAGGGGGTATGGTTTTATGGTATTTGGGTGCAGAAGATCCCAGAGTTTGGGAAGAAATTCAAAAGAAACTTAAATGATAATAATATAATGTAATGTAAGCGAGAAGTTTACATTGAGCAGCTCGCAGTACTTCGCTCTGCTCAGTATAAATTCAGTTTACTCTGAACAAAGTGAAGAGCTGTGAACTGAAGTGAAGAGCTGTGAACTGAAGGGAGTGAAATGGCAAAAATTTTACTTATTGAAGATGATCCAGTTCTCTCTCGTATGTACGAAAAAAAGTTTACTAATCAAGGACATCAAGTTATTGTTGCCTCAGATGGTAAACAAGGTCTGGCCAGAGCAGGTGAGGGACCAGATTTAATTTTGCTTGATATTATGTTGCCAGAAATGCCGGGATTGGAAGTTTTAAAAGCTGTCAAAGGCAATTCTCAAACCTCTTCCATTCCAGTAGTGGTGATGACTAATTTAGGTGAGGAACAAAAGGAAGAGGCGATGAAAGCTGGCGCAATTGATTTTATATTAAAGTCCCAAATGTCACCAAGCCAGATTTTTGAAAAAATTATTCAATATTTAAAATAAATCAAAATGCAAAAATTAAAATTCAAAATGACAATTCAAAATTTTAAATTTTTAACTTTTAATTTTTAATTTGAGCGATGAAAGGAGCGATTATGTCTAAAGTATTACTTGTTGAAGATGATGAGGTTTTAGCCAGAATGTATCAGACGAAATTCCAACACGATGGCTACCAGACGGTAATTGCTTATTCGGGGCAGGAGGGAATCGATTTTGCAGCCAAAGAAAAACCAGATGTGATTCTTTTAGATATTATGATGCCTCATGTTGATGGTTTCCAGGTATTAAAAACAATTAAAAGTAATCCGGAAATTTCAAAAATTCCAATAATTGTTTTAACTAATTTAGGCACTTCAGAAATTTTAATTAAAGAAGCCAAACGATTAGGAGCAGATGATTATCTGATAAAATACCAAATCTCCGCCAAAGAAGTAGTGGAAAAAGTAGAGAAATACCTAAAGAAAACTTAAATCCAAGTGTTAAAATTTATATAATGCGAGTTTTCCCCCGTTGAGGATGACCTACCTATTTGCCGAGCGAAGCGAGGCAAGAGGAGACCAGAGGGGCGGAAGCCCCCATGGATAGGGGGTCGGGGGAAAAGAGATGGAGGGGCAAATCGAGACACAATCTAATGAGGAACTGCAAAAGTTAAAAGGTCTTTTGGCTATTTCAACAGTTGCATCGCAAGCAAAAGACCTACCTGATTTGTGGGAGCCACTTTTTGATAAGATTTTAGACATAATGAAGGTTGATGCCGGCACTCTTTTGATTTTGGAAAAAAATGTGTTAGTTAGAAAAGTTGCCAGAAATATGAGTCCTGCTATTTGGAAAGAGCCACCCATTCCTTTGGGTAGTAAGGGTATTTCTAGCAAAGTGGCAATGACCAGAAAACCAGCCATTTACCATGATTTGTCTCATGCTGAAATTGCCTCGGCCGTGGTGGCTAAAGATTTTCATTCCCTAATAACTGTGCCTATGGTTGCCCGCGATCAGGTTTTGGGGGTAATGAGTATTTTTGCCCGCGCTCAGCGGGAATTTACTAAAGAAGATTTAGATTACTTTATGTCAGTTTCTAATCAAGCGGCTTTGGCTGTTTTGGCTATTCAAAGTTCAAAACTTTTACTTGTCAACCAGCGCCGAATAAAAGAACTTGAGGCTCTTTATCAGGTTTCCCGCAGTATTACTACTCTTTTCAATTTTGAAGAAACTTTATATTCCCTTGTTGCTATTATTGCCAATTTATTTAAGGCAGATAAATGCGCTATTGCTTTATTTGATAAGGCGACTAATAATTTAATCATTAAACCGCCAACTTTTGGCCTGCGTGATGATCAAGCAGGTTCTTTGACAGTTGCCTCTGATCAAGGAATAGGGGGACGGGCATTTTGTAAAGGTATCCCAGTTGTTTTAAATGTTATTGATAAAGAAACCGGTGAGATTTTACAAAAAGCTGATTTATCCCATATTCAATCAATGGCGGCTGTGCCTCTGCGCTCGCGCAGTCAATCTCTTGGTGTCCTTTATGTTTTTTCTGAGCGGCCCAAAAATTTTACCTTAGAAAATATTAATCTTTTAAATATCCTTGCTTCAACTATTTCCGTGGTTATTGGTAATGCCCGGTTATTTCAAGAAACAGAAGAGATTAAAACAAGAGATGAAGCAATACTGGAGAGTATGGCTGAAGGAGTTTATGCCACCAATCGTGATGGAAAAATAATTTTATTTAATAAAAGCATGGAGCAAATGACAGGTTATCCAGTTACAGAGGCAATAGGTA